>NZ_QKTK01000030.1:0-1312 GCF_003234475.1 Curtobacterium sp. MCBD17_008
TAGCGAGAGGGAAACGCCCGGTCACATTCCGAACCCGGAAGCTAAGCCTCTCAGCGCCGATGGTACTGCAAGGGGGACCTTGTGGGAGAGTAGGACGCCGCCGGACTTCTTCTCAATGATCGAGCCCCTGACCGGGGTGAGCAGCAATGCTCACCCCGGTCAGGGGCTCTTTCGCGTCCCCACACGCCGGCTGAACAGCACGCCTTCGACGAGCGTCTTGCCCCACTCGCTGTGTGGGGCTACCCGAGGGCGTTCGTCGCTACCGGAGTGAGTACTTCCGTGCGGGTCGAGGTCAGCTGTCGCGATGGAACCCCTTGCTCCTCAGCGGTCCTGCTGCCGCCTCCGGTCATCCCGGGTCGGAAGGCGTTGTGGGCGTGATCAGCAGCTCGAGTGATCCGGAGTAGCGCGACGATGCGTCCTCGGTTTGGATCCGCGGCCAGTGGTGGTGCGGTGTCATGGGGGAGATGAGGGCGGCGATCGATCGCACCGGTCTTGGCTGTCCGGTCATGCTGTCGACGGACACTCGGACGGATGCGTGATGCGCCGGCGCCCCGGGAGCTGGGGCCGGCGATGTCGATCGCGGACGACGGCCATGCCGAGTTGTCGGTCGCTGCGCGCTCGGCCGAGGTGGAGTGCCGGCTCGTGATCGGTGTCCAAGGACGTTGTCCGGTCTCCGGTGCATCCCGGTGCTCTCGTCCCGGAGGTTCGAGATCTTCACCGTGAAAGGAAGGTCTTTGGTTCGGGAGACAGCCGCCCGTTTCATCGGCCGAGAACGCGGGTGCGCTTTGCCCGCTCAGCAAGATCGGGGCCGCAAGTCGAGCGGTCACCCGAGTTGCTCAGCGGTGCAGTGCTGGGCCGATGAGTTGCCGGACAGAACACGGATTCACCAGAGGCGCGCACCACGAACCGAGCGGGTCGGCATGCAGCGCGAGACGGAACGGGTCCGAATGGTCGCCATGGTGATGTTGTTCGTCGTCCGTCGTCCGTCGCCAGGGAGTCGTCGGATGCGCCGGCTCTCGACGGTTGGATCCCTATGTGGTTGCACGCGGGGCTGCAGTTCGATCCGACGGAACGTTGACGTCCCTTGGACGGCAGCCGCGGCGATCATCGCCTGTGCCTGACGTCTCCTCGAGGAAACGGGCCACCTCGGTCCGGAGGCGCAAGGGAGTCGAAACGAACGAGCTCGAGGTGATGCACACTCGCCGTGAGCCGTGAGCCGTGAGCCGTGAGCCGTGAGCCGTGAGCCGTGAGCCGTGAGCCGTGAGCCGTGAGCCGTGAGCCGTGAGCCGTGAGCCGTGAGCCGTGAGCCGTG
>NZ_QKTK01000031.1:0-1264 GCF_003234475.1 Curtobacterium sp. MCBD17_008
GGGACTGCTGCAGGTTTCGTTGACTCGTTCGTCTAGGCCGCGAGAGCGACCTGTGGGTTGATGATCGTCTCGTACTCGATCGGGGTCAACTTCCCCAGGCCACGTTGCCGCCGCTTCCGGTGATAGGTCGCTTCGATCCAGGTAATGATCGCCAGCCGGAGCTCTTCCCGAGTCGCCCAACGCTTCCGGTTCAGGACGTTCTTCTGCAGGAGCGCGAAGAACGATTCCATCGCAGCATTGTCCGCGCACGCACCGACTCGGCCCATCGATCCGAGCAGGCCGGCATCACCCAGCGAGCGGACGAACTTCTTCGACCGGAACTGACTACCGCGATCCGAGTGGACGACCGTCCCGGTCGGATTCCGGCGGTGCACCGCCATCCGCAGGGCCGCGACGGCAAGCGAGGACCGCATACGATCGCCGATTGAGTAACCCACGATCCGGCGCGAGCAGGCGTCCTTGATCGCGCAGAGGTAGAGCTTGCCCTCACCAGTCGGGTGCTCAGTGATATCGGTCAGCCAGAGCTTGTCGAGGTCTGGCGCCGTGAACGCACGCCGGACCCGGTCGTCGTGCACCGGCGGCCCGGCCTTCCGGTTCAGGCCACGCTTCTTCGCGTGCAACGACCACAGCCGCTGCTGTGAACACAGCCGCCACACCCGCCGTTCCGAAACCCGGTGGCCGGCCGCGACGAGGTCGTCGGCGATGAACCGATACCCGAACGTTGGGTCGTCGCGGTGCGCATCAATCGCTGCGTTGGTCAGGTGCGCGTCGTCCCAGTCCCGCTTCGACACCGGATCGGCGCGCCACCGATAGAACGCCTGCTTCGAGAAGCCCAGCACCCGGCAGGCCACCGCGACAGGAACACCGTCGTCGGCGAGTTCGAGGACCAGCGGGTAGATCATTTTGGGAGTTGTGACTGGGCGAAGTACGCCGCTGCCCGGCGGAGGATCTCGTTCTCCTGCTCGAGCAGCCGGATCCGTTTCTGCGCCTCCCGCAGCTCAGCCTGCTCCACCGCTTTCCCCGACGGCGACGCCGCGACACCGACGCCATCATCACGGTCCGCGAGGCGCAACCAGCGGGCCAGGCAGGACTCGGACACACCAAAGTCCTTCGCGACCTGCCGCACCGACGTCTCACCCTTCCGAGCGACCGCGATCACATCACGGCGGAACTCTTCCGGATACGCCTTCACCATGGCGCACATCCTTCCAGCAGGAGCCAACGCCCCTACCTGTCAGGAGTCAACGAAACCTGCAGCAGTCCC
>NZ_QKTK01000032.1:0-962 GCF_003234475.1 Curtobacterium sp. MCBD17_008
TGTCGGCTGTCGATGCCGAAGGCGGGGTGCCCGAGGTGGTTCTCGATCTTGATGCCCGCGCGCCACTCGGGCAGGACCGTGGTGTGGGAGAACGTCGCGCGGACGACGAGGTCGTCGCCGTGGCGGTGCTCGGCGCCCGCGGGCTTGCCGGGGATCTCGAGCTCGACGTGCTCGACCTTGCCCGGGCTGGCGGTCTCCTCCGGGTGGTTCGCCTCGACCTCGGCGACGCGGCGGTCCTCGAGGATCTCGCGGAAGTTCTTCACGGCCAGCCGTGCCGACCCCTGGAACATCACCTCGCCGTGGTGCAGGACGACGGCGGAATCGCAGAGTTCCTGCACCTGTCCGAGCGAGTGCGACACCAGGATGATCGTGCGGCCCTGCTCCTGGAACTCGCGGATCTTGTCGAGGCACTTCTTCTGGAACTGCTCGTCTCCGACGGCCAGGACCTCGTCCACGAGCAGCACGTCCGGGTCGGTGTTGATCGCGACCGCGAAGGCGAGCCGGACGTACATGCCGGACGAGTAGAACTTCACCTGGGTGTCGATGAAGTCGCCGATCCCGGAGAACTGCAGGATGTCCTCGAAGCGGGCTTCGGTCTCCTCCTGCGTCTGCCCGAGGATCGCGGCGTTGAGGTAGACGTTCTCGCGGCCGGTCAGGTCCGGGTGGAACCCCGCACCGAGTTCGATGAGGGCGGCGAGGCGACCGCGACGCTCCACGGTGCCGGTGGTCGGCTCGAGGATGCCGCCGATGGTCTTCAGCAGCGTCGACTTGCCGGAGCCGTTCGGGCCGAGCAGGCCGATCGTGGTGCCGGCCGGGATGTCGAGGCTCACGTCCTTGAGCGCCCAGAAGTCCTCGCTGTGTCGGCGGCCGGCGCGACCGAGCGTGACCACGCGCTCCTTGAGGGAGTTGTCCTTGCGGATGGTGAAGCGCTTGGAGACGTTCCGCACCGTGACGACGGCGGG
>NZ_QKTK01000033.1:0-751 GCF_003234475.1 Curtobacterium sp. MCBD17_008
GGGTGTGTTCGGCGCGCATCCCATTCCAGATCCGCGCCGAGCGCGACAAGCAAAGGAACGAAGACATGCGCAAGTCCCTGAAGACCTCGATCACCCTCGCCACGACCGGTGCCCTCGTGCTCGGCGGTGCAGCGTTCGGCGTCAGCGCCGCGAACGCGTCCACCCCGGTCGTGCACACCGTCTCCAGCTCCGCCTCGAAGATCCCCGCCCCGGTCGCGTCGGTCCCCGAGGTCCTCGGCGGCGACACCTCCGTCGCCCTCGACAAGGGCTTCACCGACGCCCTGACCTCGCTGAAGCTCACCCCGGGTGTCTCGGGAGATGCGACCCTGGAGGACGGCGCCGTGTCGTTCCCGATCACCTCCGGCTCGGTCACCTACTGGAGCCCGGACGGCAACTACCGCCCCTACGTCCAGGGTCTGCTGAACCACGACGACTCCGGCCTGACCCTCAAGGCCGGCGACACCACCGTCACGCTCGAGAACTTCGTCGTGAACCCGGGCTCCTCGAAGCTCTACGGTGACGTCCTCGTCAACGGGGAGGTCGCCGCCCCGAACGCGTTCCTGTTCGAGCTGCACGGCGGCTCCCTCAAGCCCCTCCAGCTCGAGGGCGACAACGCGATCCTGACCGGCACCACCGTCCACATCTCCCAGGACGCCGCGGACCTGCTGAACCAGACCTTCAAGACCGACGCCGTCAAGCGCGGCCTGCTCGTCGGCACCGCCACCATCACCGCCCAGATCAAGTAACACCC
>NZ_QKTK01000004.1:0-240838 GCF_003234475.1 Curtobacterium sp. MCBD17_008
CGCCGGGGCGGCGGGGGCCGGTGCCGGCGCGGCCGGCTGCGGCACCGGTGCCGGAGCGGCGCCGGTGGTGCCGCTCAGGCCCAGCTTCGCGGAGCAGGCCGGCCATGCGCCCCAGCCCTGGGAGGCGAGGACGTTCTCGGCCACCGCGATCTGCGTCTCGCGGCTCGCGGCGGCCGGGCTGCCGGTGCCGCCGTTGGCGGCCCAGGTGCTCTGCGTGAACTGCAGTCCGCCGTAGTAGCCGTTGCCGGTGTTCGCGGCCCAGTTGCCGCTGGCCTCGCATGCTGCCAGGGCGTCCCAGGTCGAGCCGCTGGCCGCACTCGCCGGTGCAGCCGCGAGACCGACGCCCGTCGCGGCGAGGCCGGCGAAGGCGAGTCCGCCGACGAGGGCGCGGGTTCGGGTGTGGTTCTTCATGTCGTTGCTCCACCGGGGCCGCACTCGTCGTTCCCGACGCCGGCTGCCCACCCCGACCGATCGCGGTCAGTCTGATGGCGTCACCGGGGGCAGCCTCCGCGCCGGTGTCACGGTCGGCCACCATAGGAAACTCTGGCTCGTTATCAAACCGAGACAAATGGTTCTGCCCATCAGTGGTATGTACCCCTCGGCGGAACCTGGGTGTCACGATCGCCGCGCCTGCGGCGATCGGGGTGTACCCGGGTACACGACCTTCCGAGTTCCCTGGCAATCCCGGCCCGACGATGTGCGAGGCGGACGGGAGGCCCGGGACGGACCCGAACCGCGCCTCCCGGCCGTCAGGCCCGCGAGAGCAGCGTCACGGCCTCGAGGTGCCCCGTCTGCGGGAACATGTCGAGCACGCGCGCCCGCCGCAACCGGTACGACGGCATCGCCGCGAGGTCACGCGCGAGTGTGACCGGATTGCAGCTCGAGTACACGACGTGCCGGACGTCCGACGCCTCGAACCACCCCGCGAGCTCGGCACCGATGCCGCGCCGGGGCGGGTTCACGACCACGAGTTCCGGGGTGGCGCCGGGACGAGCGCGGAGGGCGTGCGCCGTGGCGTCGTCCGCGGCGAACCGGACGTCGGCCAGACCCGCTTCACGGACGGACTGCTTGGCGGACACGATCGCCTCCCGGCTCGTCTCGATGCCGGTCACCGCGCGACCCGGCCGGGCCGCGTGCAGGGCGAACCCGCCGACCCCGCAGTACAGGTCCCACATCGACGCCGGGTCGACCTCGTCGATCCACGCGGACGCCTGCGCGTACAGCTGCGTCGCGACGGCCGTGTTCGTCTGGAAGAAGCTCTGCGGGCGCAGGTGCATCGTCACGGAACCGAGGCGCATCGGGAGGGTCTGCTGCTCGGTGAGCACGACCTCCCGGTCCCCCTCCGTGACGGCCTTGTGCTCCGGCAGGAGGTTCGCGGTCACGACGACCGCCTGCGGCAGCACCCGTCGGAGCACGTCGAGGTGGTCGCGGAGGCGCGGGAGCTGTCCCTCCGAGCGGAGGACGAAGCGCACCATGAGCTCGGCGTCGGGCGACTCGGTGACGAGCACGTACTTCAGCTCACCACGGCGCTGGCGGACGTCGTACGGGATGAGCCCGGCGGTCGAGACGAACTCGGCGAGCACCGGGAGCGCCCGCTGGATGCCCGGCGTGCAGATCCCGCAGTGCCGCAGGTCGACGCCGCGCTGACGGTCGTCGAGGATCCCGACGGTGGGGTGCTGCACGGAGCCGCCGACCACCATCTTCGCCTTGTTGCGGTACCCCGACTCCGGACTCGTGACCGCGGGGAGCCACTCGACCGCTCCCGGGCCGCCGGCGGCCTCGACCGCGTCGTGGAGGAGCTCCCGCGTCCGGAGTTCCTTGTCGAGCACCTGGTCGCCGTATGGCTGACCCATGAGGGTGCACGACCGGCACACCCCGCGGTCGAAGTAGTCGCACTGCATGGCCGGGTCAGGATACGTCAGCGGCGGGCGGCGTCCCGGGTCGTGGTCCGGATTCGGTGCACCGAGGTCGTCGCCGTGATGAAGAGGGTCCGGCCGTCGTCGCCGCCGAAGCAGAGGTTCGACACGACCTCGGGGACCGGGACCGTCCCGATCCGGACCCCGTCGGCGGAGCAGACGACCACCCCGAGGGCGGAGGACGACCAGATCCGTCCGGCTTCGTCGACGCGGATGCCGTCCGGCACGCCCTCGTCCGGAGCGAAGCGCACGAGGTCGCGGCCGTTCTTCACCCGCACGGCCGGGGCTCCGGCCGCGTCCGGGTCCACCACGACGTCGTACACGCGGATCACCGGCCGGTCACGGTCCGAGCTCGCGACGTACAGCACGCGCTCGTCGGGCGAGAACGCCAGGCCGTTCGGCTCGTCGACGTCGAGGACGACCGGGCGGAGGTCCTCGCCGGCGGGTCCGCAGCGGAACACCCAGTGGTCGCCGTACTCCCGCACGCCGGGGTGTCCCTCGCGGGGCTGGGTGATGCCGTACGCGGGGTCGGTGAACCAGACGCTGCCGTCCCGGGTGACGACGACGTCGTTCGGGGAGTTGTAGCGGACCCCTCCCCAGGACGACGTGATCGGGGTCACGGTGCCGTCCCGGTCACGCTCGACCCGGCGCAGCCCGTGCGAGCACTGCACCACCGACCCGTCCCGGTCGAGGGTCCGGCCGTTCGTGTACTCCACGTCGTCGGCGTACACCGACACCGTGCCCTCCGCCGCGGACCACTGCATGATCCGGTCGCCGGGGATGTCCGACCAGCGGAGCGTCCGGGTCGCGGGGATCCAGCACGGCCCCTCGGCCCAGGTGCTGCCGGTGTCGAGGGTCTCGAGCGCGGTGGGGTCGGGGACGAGCTCGGCGGTGCGCAGATCGGGCACGGGTCCTCCTCCGGACGCGGACGGTCCCACCACGCTACGGGCGCGCGTCCGTGCGGCACCCAGTCCGTCGCGGCCGATCGGCCGCCGCGGGCACTCAGCGCGCGGCGACCGCTTCGCTCCGCCGGCGCAGGGCCTTCTCGACGGCGGAGATGCCGAGTCCGAGGAGGATCGACGCCACGACCGCCACCACCGTCACGAGGAACGGCTGATCGCGGCTCCAGCTCCCGGTCGCCGCCGCGATCGCGACACAGTACGCGGCCCACACGACGTCGGCGAGCAGGCAGGCGAGCAGGAACCGCCGGGCGTCGAGCCCGCTGTCGGCACCCACGAGGTTCGTGGTGAGCCGGCCCATCGGGATGAACCGGCCGAGGACCGCGATGCGCCCGGGTGCCGACCGGTAGCGCTCGTCGATGGCCTCCCGCGCCTTCCTGACCTTCGGCCGCGTGAACCAGGACTTCGAGCCGAGGTCCGCCGAGCGCGCCAGGTGGTAGAGCCCGAGGTCACCGAGCACCATGCCGGTCGTCGCCGCGACGACGAGGAGGAGCACCGGCAGGAGCCCGCCGTCGCCACCGACCAGGAGCGTGCCGATCGCCACCACCATCGCCTGGCTCGGCAGGAACACCGCGACGCTGCCGACGGCGAGCACGAGACCGACGGCGAGGAACGCCCACGGGGTGCCGACGAGTTGGAGCACCACCTGTTCTGCTGCGTCCACCGGGTCACCCTCCGCGGCACGCGAGATCGGCACCGTCCGTCCGATCATCCCAGATCGGCAGGCCGGGCTGCACCGGACGGATGCGCGGAAGCGATCAGTCTGCTCCGGCTCGGCCCATCCTGTCCGCCCGTACAGGCTCTGCTCATCCGCCTCTCCGTAGGCTGTGAGGAACCAAGAGAGCCGGACTGCAGCCCGACCCCCGAGGAGGTGTCCGCTTGTCCACCGTCCTCATCGCGTTCGGCGTCATCGCACTCGTCGTCCCCGCACTCACCCCCCTGCTCGGGCGCCGCGTCTTCTTCGTCGCAGCCCTCGCACCCGCGGCCGCCGCCGTCCTGACGGTGACGCAGACCCCTGCCGCACTGGGCGGCGGTGTCACGGAGCGGGTGCGGTGGATCCCGCAACTCGCACTGGACCTCGCGTTCCGGGTGGACGCCCTGTCGTGGGTGCTCGCACTGGTCGTCACCGCGGTCGGCGCCCTCGTGCTCGTCTACTGCGCCTCGTACTTCGACGCCGACGAGCCCGGGCTCGGTCGGTTCGCGGGCGTGCTGACCGCGTTCGCCGGGTCGATGTACGGCCTGGTGATCGCCGACGACGTCATCGTGCTGTTCGTCCTGTGGGAGGCCACGACGGTCTTCTCGTACCTGCTCATCGGCCACGACGCCGTGAAGCGGGCCAGTCGCGCAGCGGCCATGCAGGCGCTCGTCGTCACCACCGCGGGCGGGCTCGCGATGCTGGCGGGCCTCGTGGTGATCTCGGTCGCCGCCGGGACGACCTCGCTGTCCGGCATCATCGCCGCGCCCCCGACCGGCACCGCGGTGTCGGTGTCCGTCGTGCTCGTGCTCGTCGGCGCGCTGACGAAGTCCGCGATCGTGCCGTTCCACTTCTGGCTGCCGGCCGCGATGGCCGCGCCGACCCCGGTGAGCGCATACCTGCACGCGGCGGCGATGGTGAAGGCGGGGATCTACCTCGTCGCGCGCCTCGCCCCGGCGTTCGCGCTGCTCGACGGCTGGCGTGAGACGGTCACCGTCCTCGGTGTGCTCGGGATGCTCGTCGGCGGGTACCGGGCGCTCCGGCAGACCGACCTCAAGCTCCTGCTCGCCTACGGCACCGTGGCCCAGCTCGGCTTCCTGCTGCTCGCCGCCGGGTGGGGAGCGCCGGAGATCGCCGTGGGCGGCATCGTGCTGCTCGTGGCGCACGCCACCTTCAAGTCGACGCTGTTCCTGGTCGTCGGGACGGTCGACCACGTCGCCGGCACCCGCGACCTCGGGAAGCTCAGCGGTCTGGGCCGACGCCTCCCCTGGCTGGCCGCGGTCGCCGTGCTCGCGCTCGCGTCGATGTCCGGGATCCCGCCGCTGGTCGGCTTCGTCGCGAAGGAGGCCGTGCTCACCGGCTTCGTCGAGGAGCTGCACGGCACGGACGCGGTGTGGGCCTGGACCGCGCTCGTGGGCATCACCGTCGGCTCGGCCCTGACCGTGGCGTACTCCTGCCGGTTCTTCTGGGGCACCTTCGCCCGCAAGGCCGGGGTCGCGCAGACCGAGCCGCACGCCTTGCACGGGATGGGGGTCGTCCCGTCGCTGCTCGGCGTCACCGGACTCGTGCTCGGCCTCGCGACCCCGTTCGTCGCGCACGGCTTCGAGTCCGCCGCCGAGACCACGCGGCACGGCTCCGGCGAGGTCCCGCACCTGGCCCTCTGGCACGGGCTCGAGCCCGCGCTCGGCCTCTCCGCGCTGACGCTCGTCGCCGGGATCGCGCTGTTCCTCGTCCGCGCCCGGGTCGAGGCCGTGCAGCACCGCTTGGCCGGCTCCCCCTCGGCGTCGGGCACCTACCGCCGCCTGATGCGGGCACTCGACCGGTTCGCGACCTGGCTCACCGCGAGCCTGCAACGCGGCTCGCTGCCGTACTACCTGACGGTGATCCTGTCGGTCTTCGTCGCCGGCGCGCTGCTGAACCTCGTCGTCGGCGGCCCGTGGGAGTTCCACGTCCGCTTCGCCGACACGTGGGGGCAGCTCCCGGTGGCCGTCGTGATGTCGGCCGCAGCGGTGGCCGTGCTCGCCGCGAAGACCCGGTTCGCCGCCGCCGTGCTGGTCGGGGTCACCGGGTACGGGACGTCGATCCTGTTCCTGCTGCACGGCGCCGTCGACCTCGCGTTGACGCAGCTCGTGGTGGAGACCGTCACCCTCATCGCCTTCGTGCTCGTGCTCCGACGCCTGCCCCCGAAGATCGGCACCGCCAACCCGTCGCGCTTCCGGGTCCTCCGGGCGCTGTTCGCCGCCCTCGCCGGCGTCACCCTGGCGACCGTGGTCATCGTCGCCGCCTCGGCCCGTACCGCCCGACCGCTGTGGCCGGACCTGCCCGCGCTGACCAGTTCGTTCGGCCACGGGCTCAACGTCGTCAACGTCGCACTGGTCGACCTCCGCGGATGGGACACGCTCGGCGAGCTCACCGTCGTCGTGGCCGCCGCGACCGGGGTCGCGAGCCTCATCTTCGTGAAGTCACGGGAAGACACCCTGCCCCGCCTGCGGGACATGCCGGCCGGGGTGGCGAACGGCGACGACCGTGCCGACGGGGAACCGCGCGCCTGGCTGCCGACGAGCGCAGCGATCCCCACCGGCCGCTCCGCCCTGCTCGACATCGTCGTCCGGCTGCTGTTCCACGGGCTCGTCGTGCTGTCGCTCTACCTGCTCTTCGCCGGGCACAACTCGGCCGGTGGCGGGTTCGCGGGCGGACTGGTGGCCGGCATCGCCCTGGCCGCCCGGTACCTCGCCGGCGGACCGGCCGAACTCGGCGCGGCGGCCCCGATCCGAGCCGGACGACTCCTCGGGCTCGGCGTCGCCACGGCGGCGGTCACGGCGATCGTCCCGATGGTCGCCGGCAAGGAGGCGCTGTACTCCGAGTTCTTCGAGGCGACCGTCCCCGTGCTCGGGCACGTCGAGTTCGTCACCGCCACGTTCTTCGACATCGGCGTGTACCTCGTCGTCGTCGGACTCGTGCTCGACGTCCTCCGCTCGCTCGGCGCCGAGGTCGACCGCCAGCGCATCGAGGACCGCCGCACACCCGCCGCCGACACCATGGAGGAAACCAACGCATGACCGTCACCCTCGTCCTCGTCATCGCGATGGCCGTGCTCTTCTCGTGCGGCGTCTACCTGCTCCTCGAACGCTCCCTGACCCGGATGCTGCTCGGGTTCCTGCTGCTCGGCAACGCGCTGAACCTGCTGCTCCTGACGATGTCGGGTGCCGCGGGCGACCCGCCGATCGGGAAGTCGGCGGACGGCATCGCCGACCCGCTCCCCCAGGCCTTCGCCCTGACCGCCATCGTCATCACCTTCGCGGTGAGCGCGTTCCTGCTCGCGCTCATCCACCGCTCGTGGCGGCTGTCCCGCGCCGACGAGGTCGAGGTCGACGAGGCCGACGTCGCGATCCGGCAGGACCGCCAGGACCCCGCCGACGACGACCCGGAGCTCGCCGAGGAGGACGACGCCGCATCGCGCGACCCGAAGGCCCCCGAGGACGAGGACGACCCGCACGTCAGCGCTCCCCACGACACCGACCGAGAGCAGGCCCGCCCGTGACCGCCCTCGTCCCGCTCCTCGTCCTCGTCCCGCTCCTCGGGGCAGCCGTCGCCCTCGGGCTGCTCCGGCACCAGCAGCTGCAGCGCGCCATCACGGTCGCGGTGCTCGTCATCGCCGTCGCGGTCGCCGTCACGCTCATGGTGCTCGTCGACCGCCACGGCACGATCGTCGTGCAGGTCGGCGGGTGGCAGGCGCCGTACGGGATCTCGCTCGTGGTCGACCGGCTGAGCGCCCTGCTCCTGACCGTGTCGGCGTCGGTGCTGCTCGTCGTCCTGCTCTTCTCGATCGGCCAGGGTCTGGCGGACGACGACGAGGACGCACCGGTCACGATCTTCTACCCGACGTACCTCGTGCTCGCGGCGGGCGTCCTCGACTCGTTCATCGCCGGCGACCTGTTCAACCTGTACGTGGCGTTCGAGATGCTCCTGGTCGCGAGCTACGTGCTCATCACCGTCGGCGGCAGCGTGCAGCGGGTCCGCGCCGGCACGACCTACATCATCACGAGCCTCATCTCGTCGTCGATCTTCCTCGCCGCCATCGGCCTGGTCTACGGCGCGACCGGCACGGTGAACATCGCCCAGATCAGCGAGCGCGTGGCCGACCTGCCCGACCACGTCCAGCTCCTGCTGCACACCATGCTGCTCATCGGGTTCGGCATCAAGGCAGCGGTCTTCCCGCTCGCGTTCTGGCTGCCGGACTCGTACCCGACCGCCCCGGCCCCGGTGACGGCGGTGTTCGCGGGCCTGCTGACGAAGGTCGGCATCTACGCGATCATCCGGCTGGAGACGATCATCTTCCCCCGGCCCCAGCTGAACACGGTCCTGCTCGTGGTCGCCACGCTGACGATGATCGTCGGCGTGCTCGGCGCGGTGTCGCAGACGGACGTGAAACGGTTGCTGTCGTTCACCCTGATCAGCCACATCGGCTTCATGGTGATGGGCATCGGGCTCGGGTCGGTGGTCGGTACGGCGGCGGCGGTCTTCTACACGGTGCACCACATCGTCGTGCAGACGACACTGTTCCTCGTCTCCGGGCTCATGGAGCGGGTCGGCGGCACGACGTCGACGCGGTCACTCGGCGGTCTCCTCACGGCGGCCCCGCTGCTCGCGGCGCTCTACCTCGTCCCCGCGTTCAACCTGGGCGGGATCCCACCGTTCTCCGGCTTCATCGGCAAGCTCGGCCTGTTCCGCGCGGCAGCCGAGGACGGTTCGCCACTCGCCTACGTGACCATCGGCGCCGGGGTCGTGACGAGCCTCCTGACCCTGTACGCGTTGATGCGCGTCTGGGACGCCGCCTTCTGGCGGCCGAAGCCCGCCGCCGAGGCGGCCGCACCGCACGCCAGCGTCGCCGAGCCGCACGAGCACCTCCGGGCACCCGAGCCCGCCCCGGTCACCGTGCCCGAGGACGCGACGGACGAGCGGACGGGAGGCACGGCCCCCGCCGGCGTGCCCGGCGCGGTCGTCCGCGCCCCGGCCGGGGACGGTTCGGTCGGCACCCTCGACGACCCGACGCGGTCCGACGCCCACAGCACGGGCGACGCCCCGTCCTCCGAGCACGCCCGGTCCTCGCTCCCACGGATGATGGTCGCGGTGACGACGGTCGCCGTCCTCGGCTCGGTCGCCCTGACGGTCGTCGCCGGTCCGCTCTACGGGTACGCGACCCGCGCCGCCGAGTCCCTCGAGTCGCCGGACCGCTACGTGCAGGCCGTGCTCGGAGGTGACGAGCGATGAGCGACGCCCGCCGCTACACGAACGCACGCCGGATGGCCCTGGCCTGGCGGTACGACGTGCCCCTGGTCGCCGGCCTGACCGTGCTGTGGGCGCTGCTCTGGGGCAACTGGACGCCGCTGACCCTGCTCTGCGGGATCGTCGTCGCGCTGCTCGTCACGCAGCTGCTGCCGCTGCCACCGGTCCCGCTGTCCGCACGGTTCTCCGTCCTGCACGTGCTCCGGTTCCTCGTCGTGTGGGCCGGGTACGTCGTCGCGGCGTCGTTCCGGGTCGCCTGGGTCGCCGTCCGGCCGCGAGGGGTGCGGAAGAGCTCGATCGTCCTCGTGCAGTTGCACTCCACCTCGGAGATGACGTTCACGCTGTCGACGATCGCGATCTCGCTCGTCCCCGGTTCCTACGTCATCGACGAGGACCTGCGGCGCCGACGCCTGCTGCTGCACGTGCTCGACACCGAGCGCACCGGACAGGTGGACCACGCCCGTCGAGAAGCGATGACCATCGAGGCGCTCGTCATCAGGGCGATCGGGTCGCAGCAGGACGTGTCCGAGCTGTCCGAGCCGCTGCCGGAGGTGACCCGGTGAGCGCCGCCGTCGTCGTCATGGCCGTCGGGGTCGCCCTCGTGCTCCTGCTGCTCGGCGCGACCCTCGCGCTCGCGGTCGGCCGGATCGTGCGCGGACCGACGATCCTCGACCGGATGATCGGGTCGGACATGGTGCTCACCACCGTGCTGCTCGTCATCGCCGCGGCGATCGTCGTCCGGCAGGACCCCAGCGCGGTCCCCGTGCTCGTCGTCATCGCCGCGACCAGTGTCTTCGCGACCGTCGCCGTCGCGCGGGCCGTCACGCCCTCCACCGACCCCGAGGACGAGGGCATGGACGCCACCACACCGGAGCATGCCGTCCAGGCAGCGGACGAAGCGGCGGTCGCCGGCCAGGCCGACGACGCCGCGGCCGAGGACGACCACGGCCACACCGCAGGAGGCCAGCGATGACCGAGATGACGGACATGCTCCAGGCGTTCCTCGACGACGCCGGGATCCGCGCCTGGATCGCCCTCGCGCTGCTGCTCGTCGGGGCATCGCTGTCCCTGGCCGCGGCGATCGGCATCGTGCGCTTCCCGGACCCGCTGGTCCGGCTGCACGCGATGTCGAAGCCGCAGGTGCTCGGCCTCGCCTGCTGTCTGGCGGCGGTCGTCGTCGCCGTGTGGACGTGGACGGCGCTCTGGGTGGTCCTGCCGGCGATGGTGTTCCAGCTCGCACTCGTGCCGGTGTCGACGCACATGATCGCCCGGGCCGGGCTGCGTTCGGGCGACTACCGGCACGAGGAGCTGCTGGTCGACGACACCGAGGGCTGATCGCCGGCGAACGGGGTGTTCGGACCAGGTGAGGCTCCTGGATCCGTGTGCCCTGCCCGGAAGTCCGGTGACTGCTCGGTCCTCCATCCGCCGCGCTTGTTCCAGGAGGAGTTCGCCTGAGGTGGCTCAGTCGTGCGCGTTTGGCGTCGCGGGTGCTGGGCACCCCTCCGTGCCCGTTCCGAACCGGAGCCAGTCGGGCAGGGCTGCGGTGAAGGCGTCTCGGGTGTCGGAGTCATGCAGCACGGTCCAGTCGACTCGTTGCCCGACTTCGACTTCGTCCTTGTCCCACTCGAACCAGTTGATCATCCGGAGATCAGGGAAGCGGGCCGCGGTGTCGGCGGAGAACACCTGCGACCACCACGCTTGCTTGATCGCTCCCTCGCCTGCCGCATCACCGCGGGGAACCACGAGCGCCGCGGTCTCAGGGACGGCCACGGGCTTCCCGTGCTCGGTGCCGTAGATGCCGTAGAAGTCGGGCACGGCGCTCTGGTCCCCGTCGAGACCGTCGTACTCGCCACTGAGCTTGGCAGCGAACTTCCCCTCCTCCGGCATCTCGTTCTCACCCCAGGGCGGTACTGAGCCCCAGTGGTAGAGGGAGACGCCGACCCAGTCGACCACGTCGTCGCCCGGGTAGTACGGCGCGTAGGGGTCGTCGTGCATCGTCAGGACGCCGTCCCCGTCGGTGTCCAGGAGACCGAAGTCCGCCGTTCCGGCCACGGCTTGGGAGGGGCCGCCGGAGAACGGGTATCCGCCACCCTCGTTCGGTGCCCACATCATCCGGCTGCCCGGCGCCCCGCTGCCCAGCGCGTGAGCGACCCGGCGGAACGTCGCGACGTACTCCTCCGGTTGCTGGCCCCAGGCGTACCAGGAGCCGTTCATCTCGTGGGCGAAGCGGACGATCACGGGCACGCCGGTGCTCTGGATCCGCTCGACGAGCGCGGCGACGTCATCGGCCACGTCGACCGTGACGGCAGGGAGGCCCTGCTGCGGCTCGAGCGTCAACAGGAGCGTTCCGCCCTGGGCCCGCACCTGCTCACCAGCGGCCAGCACGTTCTGACGGTCCTCCTCGCGGAACGGCACGTCCGCGAACGACACAGCGACCGCGGGGTGGTGGCCCAGCAGGCCCGCGTACTCGGCGAGGGTCTGATCGCCCCAATCCGGGTTCACTCCGAACAAGACCCCGACGTCGGGAGCGACGTCTGCATCGGCGTCCACGCGACAGGTCGTCGAAGCGGTGGGCGTGGGTGTCTCCGCGGTGCATCCAGCGAGCAACGCTGCGCCGAAGACGGTCAGGGACATGAGTGCGGCCGAGGGAACCAGGCGACGACGGGAAGAGCGGACCACGATCATCATTCTCCCGGACCACCGACGGCGCCTGCCGTCAGGCCTCGATCACGAGTCGAGTCACCCGACCCCCTCCGACGCGATCCGCCAACCGTGCCGGGTGTGCCGCTCGCAGAACCCCCAGGTGGTCTCCCCCGCCTCCATCCCGACGAGCCCGGACTCCCGGAGGGAGTACTCGAAGCACCGATCGGCGTCGGCAGGAGCCGAGACGTCCCGGAGTCCTCCCCAGGAGTGCATGGTCGGGTCGCCCTCGCCGGTCCACCGGGCCCACAGGCTCGCAGGGCACCAGCTCGTGTCGTCGGGGCTCGACAGCGCCCGCATCCCGTCGCAGTCGCGGCCGACGGCGGCGTCCAGGAAGGCCCGGCCCACCGTGCTCGCCGACGCGCCGGCCAGTGGGAGCGGCGCGGACGGCCCCGACCTCCCGGGGACGGACACGACGACGATCGCGGCGACCAGGACAGCGAGGACGGACCCGAGACCCACGACCGTGATGCGACGCACGGGCTCATCATCGCGACGGCCACGCCGCGAGGGGAAGGCTACCGGCTGAGAACCGGTGCAGGCGCCCCATCCCGCCGCGGTCAGCGCACGCTGTCCCGGCGCGACAGCACCAAGTCCATCGTCCCCGGCGGGACGGTGACGACGGCAGCCAGCACTGGGGCATCCTCCCGACAGGCGCGACGGTACGGTGGCCGTCATGGGCGGGCGCCGATCAGCGGGTGAGCGACTGCGAGCGTGGTGGCGCGCCGCGAACGCCGTCCCGGTCCCGAGTGTGGCGGCACCGGGACGTGCTGCAGTCCCGTACCCGCGATTCGAGCGCCGGGCACAGCGCGTCTTCGCGAAGGGTGAGGAGTACCTGCTCCGCGAGATCGTCGAGTCCGCCGCCGCGCAGCACCGAGTGGCGGCGCCGGGCGACCTGTCGTTCGACGTCCCCTGGATCGTCCAACCGCAGCGAGCCCGGTCCGCGATGTCCGACGACACGAAGGGCCACGGGGTGACGGCCGCGCAGATGCAGGAGGTCGTGGACTGGCTGGTCCACGAGGGGGCGCTCCGACCGCTCACCGATGCGCACCGGGACGAGCTCGTGCAGTCCGGCATCGCGGCTCGGCTCCGGTGTACCGCTCAGGGCTGGCCGCCGACTTCCGGGCCCCCCGGGTACGCGGAAGCCGTCGAGCAGTCGTACCGTGAGTCCGACCGGGACACCTGGGTCGTCGTGCCTGCGGTGATGCTGGCGGTCTACCCGCACCTCGCGGATGCGACTCCAGCCTGGCGACGCGTCGCCGAACGACCGGACCGGCCAGGGGCATCGGCCTGAGCCGCCCGGGCCGCGGCGTCGCCGGTGCTCAGCGCACGCTGACCCGACGGGACAGCACCAGGTTCGCCACCGCGGCCAGCACGACCACGGCCGCCGAGATCGCCGGGAACGCCATCGCAGCGGGCGTACCGGCACGCTCCGCGACCTCACCGACCACGGCCGAGGCGATCGACTGCCCGACGATGACCGCCGACCCGAGGACCGTCATGGTCGTCGCCGAGCGGCCCACCGGCGAGCGGTCGGACCCGAGGCTGTACTGCGTGACGAGGGTCGGCCCGATGCCGATGCCCATCACCGCGAGGACGATCCCGACCGCGAGCACGGAGTCCGCGGTCGCGAAGACGATCGCCGAGCCCAGGAGCACGGCGCCGAACACCAGCCACCGCCAGCCGAGCCGGAAGGCCCGCGGGAACGCCGCCGACCCGAGCGCGAGCCCGGCCGAGCCGATGCCCATCAGCCCGTAGAGCAGGCCGGCGCGCGACGACCCGCCGTGGTCGGCCATGAACGCGGTCAGCGAGGTCAGGGTCGACCCGAAGAAGAACCCGATGCCGAGGATGCCGACGACCACGACCACCAGACGGGGCCGGAGGAGCTCCCGGGCCGGCGCGGGACGGGGGTCGGACGCGGGCGCGATCGTGAGCCGACCGGTGGGGTGCAGCGCGAACGCCGTCACGAAGACGAAGGTCAGCACCGAGGCCCCGGCCACGGCGACCCACGGCGCGATCGCGCTCGCGAGGACACCGACCAGGAACGGCCCGACGATGAAGACGGTCTCGTCGGCCGCGGACTCGTAGGCCATCGTGCCGCTGAGGACCCGCTCGTGCCGCTTCGGGTCCATGCGGTTGCGGATGATCGCGACCAGCCGGGTACGCGACATCGGCGCGACCTGCGGTGCGCTCGCACCGATGAGGAAGGACATCGCGAGGACGGCGAGGTCCGGCGCGGCGCTCTGCACGACGAACGGGAGCGCCCCGAGCAGCACCGCGTTGGCGAGCCCGACGGGGACGAGCACCGCCCGCTGGCCGTACTTGTCCGCAGCGGCGCCGACGAGCGGACCGAACAGCGCCGAGCCGATGCCGACGGACGCGGAGTTGACGCCACCGAGGGCGACCGAGTCGCGAGCGGCGACCACGAGGGTCAGGACGCCGACGACCATCATCGCGAACGGGAGCCGCGCGATGAAGGCGATGGGGAAGTAGGACCGCCCGGCGAGGGTGATCAGGGACGCGCTGGTGGAACGCGGTTGGAGCATGGTGGGGGTGTGCCTTCTCGGCCCGCCCCTGTCAGGCGGACCCATCGGGTGCCGCCGCTGTCCGCCGGGGTGCCGGCGTCCGGTAGATACACGGTTGTTGCTGGATTGCCTGTCCAGGGTACCCGCCGGACGGGAGGCGCGTTCCGGGCTGGTGCCCAGCCTCCCGTCCGGCGGTCCCTGCGGTCAGCCGCGCCGGCCGGCGCGTGCCGCGAAGGCGTCGAGCGCCTGGAGGACGTCGTCACTGCGGTAGACGCGCGACCGCAGTGAGTACTCCGACTTCGCCTGCAGCACCCCGGCCGACGTGAGCGTGTCGAGGGCACGGTAGACGTTCACGGAAGGTCCGAGTTCCACCCCCAGCGTGGCCGCGGTGACGACAGGTTGGCGCGCGACCACCTCGAGGACGCGCCAGACGGCGGAGTCCGACCGGGACCGGACGGTGTCCCGCCAACGCTCCCGAACCGCGTGCACATCCGCGACCAGGACGGTCGCGTTGTCCACCGCTCGGAAGCAGGCCTCCGCGGTGGCCGTGACGATCGCGGCGACGTCCCCCGCGCGGTAGGCGTCGAGTGCCGCGTGGTAGCCGGCCGTGTCGGTCAGCAGGCCGGCGGAGACCGGGATGGTGACGTTCCTGGTCAGCCCGGTCCCCCGGAACATCGCCTGCATCAACGCGCGGCCGGTGCGGCCGTTGCCGTCCGTGAACGGGTGGATCGTCTCGAACTGTGCGTGCGTCACGGCGACCTGGACGAGCCGGGGCAGGTCGGACCGGCGGGCGAACCGCATGACGTCGTCGACGAGGCCGGGCACGCGGTCAGCGCGTGGAGCCACGAAGTCGGCACCCCGCGGGCTGTCCGCCGCACGACCGATCCACACCGGTTCGTCCCGCCAGGTGCCCGCGTCGTGGTGTGGGTCGCCCTCGAGGAGCGCAGCGTGCATCGCCAGGACCGTCTCCGGCGTGAGGTCGGCCGCCAGCTCGAGTGCCGCCTGCATCGCTCGCGTGTTCGCGACGATCTGCGCGGCGTTCTGACGGGACGAGTCCCCCAGTTCCGCGGTGAAGATCGCTCGCGCGCTCGCCGTGAGGTGTTCGATCTGCGAGGACGCCGCTGCCTCGGACCGCAGCAGCAGTGGTGCGAACGCCGCGATCTCGCCACCGAGGCCCGCATCGAAGCGGACGAGTGCCTCGGTCGCTTCGTCGACGATCGCTGCGGTCGCGGACGGGACCACCGGATCCAGGTCGGCGATCAGCGGCGGGACGGCTGCTCGGTAGGGGTGACCAGTGGTGGACCGTCGGCTGGCGGCGATGCCGAACGACGCGTAGCGGGACTCGAACCAGAGTTCCTCGGAACCGATCGCGGGCCATCCCATGCCGACCTCCTGTCACCCTGACGCCTTATCGTTGACACTTAGACTACCAAGTGTCGAACTCGGGGCGCGCTGGTGACACTTCGGCACCGGGCGGGACGGCCCGCGTCGGATCAGGAGACCTCGCCGGCGCGGGCACCCGCCCACAGGTCGACGTCGGCGATGCCGACGGTGTGCTCGTCGATGGTGCGGAGCTCCTCGTCGGAGAACGTCGTGTTCGCGAGCGCCGCGACGTTGTCCTCGAGCTGCTCGACGCGCGACGCCCCGATGACGAGCGAGGTCACGCGCTCGTCACGGAGGGCCCAGGCGAGCGCGAGCTGCGCCATGCTCTGCCCACGCGCCTCCGCGACGGCGTTCAACGCGTTCAGGTGCTCGACGACCTCCGGGGTGATCGTCGACGGGTCGAGCGACTTCCCCGCTGCGGCCCGGCTGCCGTCGGGCACGCCGTTCAGGTACTTGCCGGTGAGGAGCCCCTGCGCGAGGGCGGTGAACCCGATCACGCCGAAGCCGAGTTCCCCGGCGGCGTCGAGCAGTCCCTCGGTCTCGATCCAGCGGTTGAGCATCGAGTACGAGGGCTGGTGGATGAGCAGCGGCGTGCCGAGGTCCCGGAGGATCGCGGCGGCCTGGCGGGTGCGGTCGGCGTCGTACGAGGAGATGCCGACGTAGAGCGCCTTGCCCTGCTGGACGGCGGTGTGCAGGGCGCCCATCGTCTCCTCGAGCGGCGTGGACGCGTCGAGCCGGTGCGAGTAGAAGACGTCGACGTAGTCGAGGCCGGTCCGGCGCAGCGACTGGTCGAGCGAGGCGAGCACGTACTTGCGGGAACCGCCACCCTGGCCGTACGGGCCGGGCCACATGTCCCAGCCGGCCTTCGTCGAGATCACCATCTCGTCGCGGTACGGGGCGAAGTCCTCGCGCATGAGCCGGCCGAAGTTGACCTCCGCGGCACCGTACGGCGGGCCGTAGTTGTTCGCGAGGTCGTGGTGGGTGATGCCGAGGTCGAACGCCCGGCGGCTGACGGCGCGCTGCGTCTCGAAGGGCACGTCGTCGCCGAAGTTGTGCCAGTAGCCGAGGCTCAGCAGCGGCAGGTCGAGGCCGGAGTGGCCGGTGCGGCGGTACGTCATCGAGTCGTAGCGGTCGTCGGCAGCGATGTAGGTCATGGACCCGAGCCTGCCACGGCGCTACCGTGATGCCCACCGACGAAGGGACCCGCCATGGCAGCACGCGACGAGACCTCGGACAGCACCTTCACCGAGGAGGAGCGCGCCGCGATGCGCGAGCACGCGGCCGAGGTGAAGGCCAGTCGCAAGCGCGGGACCTCCAAGGCCGAGAAGGCCGCCCTCGACGCGCAGGCCGTGCTCGACAAGATCGCCGCGATGCCCGAGCCGGACCGCGGCCTGGCGGAGCGGATCCACCGGATCGCGCTCGAGGTCGCTCCGGACCTCGCGCCGAAGCTCTGGTACGGGATGCCGGCCTACGCGAAGGACGGCTCGGTGGTCTTCTTCTTCCAGGACGCTGCGAAGTTCGGGGCGCGGTACTCCACCCTCGGGTTCCAGGACGCGGCGGCGCTCGACGACGGGTCGTTCTGGCCGACGTCGTTCGCGGTGACGCCGGAGTTCTCGCTCGACGACGAGCGGACCGTCGCCGAGCTCATCAGGCGCGCGGTCGGCTGAGCCCGTACTCGGCCCGGCGGAGCACCGGGATCCGCGGCATCGCCCAGTCCGCCCAGACGAGCCGTGCCGCCGGTGCCACGGCGAGCGCCCACAGCACCGAGGCGACCGTGTCCGTCGGGAAGTGCACCGCGTCGATCGTGAGCGCGAGCACGACCACGATGACGACGACCGAGCCGAGCACCACCGCGAGTCGGTGCCACCGCGTGTCCCGGAGCACCCACGCCAGGGCGATCACGAACGCGACGACGAAGACGGTGTGCCCGCTCGGGTACGAGGGGTCCGGCTGCGTCGCGAAGGGGTGCGGGAGCGCGGACGTGTCAGGACGGGGCCGCTGCACGAACTCCTTCACGAGGTCGGACGGCACCCAGGTGATCGCCACCGTCCCCGCGAACCCCGCCGCCGGCCGCACGTCCCGACGGACGAGCCAGACGACGCCCGTGACCACGATCGTGATGCCGATCGCCGGCACCGGGCTGATGACGTGGTAGACCGCCGTCGTGACCGCCCCGAGCGCACCGACGTGCAGCGCGTTGAGCGCCCGCGCGAGCCCGAGGTCGACGTCCCCGAGCACGAAGCCGACGATCGTGATGAGGACCACCGCGCCGACCGCGATCGCGATGGTGCTGAGCGGATGGGGCGTCGGGACGAGGATGCCGCGCTGCGCGGGCTTCCGGCGGGCAGGCGTCACGAGCGGCGCATCGGTCATCCGGCCATGCTCCCAGTCGACCGACCGGGCCGAGCCGGGAGACCAGCGGGCGGAGATCAGAGAGCGCTCAGCCCGCACCGTCCGGGCGTGACACCGCGCTGAGGCGTCAGCCCCCGAGCACGAGCCGCCGCACCTGCGCCGCTGCCCCGAGTGCCACCGCGTCCGCCCCGAGCACCGACTGCTCCACGCGGATCGCCGCCCCGCTGACCGGGGGCTCGGCCGCGAGCGCCGCCGTGACGGCCGGTTCGAGGAGGTCCCACGACCGGGCGACCCCGCCGCCGATGACGACGGTCGTCACGTCGAGGATGCCGACGGTGAGCAGCACGGCCCGGGCGATGCCCCACCCCGCGGTCGCGAACACGTCCTGCGCGTCCCGGTCACCCGTGCGCGCCGCCGTGGCGACCTCGTGCGTCCCGATCCGGCGACCGGTGCGCTCGGCGTACCGGTCGGCGATGCCCCGGGCACCGGCGACGGTCTCGAGGTGCCCGCGCGCCCCGCAGGTGCAGACGGTGTCACCGAAGCCGGGGACGTGGCCGATCTCCCCCGCGGCGCCGTGCGGTCCGCCGAACAGCGTCCCACCCAGGACGAGCGCGCCGCCCACCCCGGTGCCGAGCGTCATGCCGAGGACGTCGGGCTCCCCGGCGACCGCCCCCGCGGCGACCTCGCCGAGCAGGAACGCGTTCACGTCGTTGTCGAGGGTCGCCGGGACCCCGAGCCGTGCGGCGACGGCGGCGGTGACGCCGTAACCGGCCCAACCGGTGAACGAGTTCGCGGTCACGAGCACGGTGCCCGTGGTCGGATCGACGACACCGGCGGCGCCCACCCCGACCCCCGCCAAGGAGGCCCGGTGCCGGTCGAGCAGGGACCGCACCGCCGCCTCGGCCGCGTCGAGGATCGCGTCCCCACCGTCGTGCGCGGGGGTCGGCAGGTCGATGCGGTCGAGGACCCCGAGGTCGGGGGTGGCGAGGAGCACCTTCGTGTTCGTCCCGCCGACGTCGATGCCGGCGAGGACCGCGCCCGTCACGGTGCCACCGCAGCGAGGGAGGCCAGGCGCTCGGCCCGGCGCTGCCGTTGCACCACCGGGTCGGGGACGGGCACCGCGGCGAGCAACCGTCGCGTGTAGTCGGTGGTCGGGTGCAGGAGCGTCGACGTGGTGGGCCCCTGTTCCTCCACGGCACCGGCCCGCATCACGACGACGCGCTCGGCGAACTGCTGCACGACGGCGAGGTCGTGCGAGACGAACAGGCACGCGAAGCCGAGGTCGCCCTGCAGCTCGGTGAGGACCTCGAGCACGGCCTCCTGCACGCTGACGTCGAGCGCACTGGTCGGTTCGTCGGCGACGAGCAGCCGTGGGTCGAGCACGAGCGCCCGGGCGAGGCTGACCCGCTGACGTTGCCCGCCGGAGAGCTCCCGCGGGGCCCGTGTCGCGAGGGAGCGCGGCAGCCGGACGGCGTCGAGCACCTCGTCCACCCGGCGGCGTCGGTCGGCCGAGGACGTCCCGCGGCGATGGACGGCGAGTGGTTCGGCGATGCAGTCGGCGACGGACATGCGCGGGTCGAGCGAGGCGACCGGGTCCTGCAGGACGACCCCGATGCCGGACCGGAGCGCGCGGCGGTCGCGGCCCCGGGTGCGGCGGAGGTCGGACCCGAACAGCCGGACGCTGCCGGCGGTGGGTCGGACGAGGCCGAGGGCGACGCGGGCCGCGGTCGACTTGCCGGAGCCGGACTCGCCGACCAGACCGACGGTCTCCCCCGCGTGGACCTCGACGTCGATGCCGCGGAGGGCGTGCACGGCGCGGGCGCCGCGGCCGAAGGTGACCGACACGTCGCGCAGGTCGACCACCGGGGTGCGGTCGGGCCTCCCGTCCGTTGGCGGGGCAGCGTCGGGCACGCGAGACGCCTCGGTGACCTCGGCGCGCCGCGGTTCTCGGCGGCGTGTGGACGACCCGGCGGCGTCCTGCGCCGACGCCGCCGTCTCGAGCCGCGGCACCGCGGCGAGCAGCCGCTCGGTGTACTCGTGCTGCGGGCGGAGGAGCACGTCCTCGACGCCGCCGGTCTCGACGATCCGTCCCCGCAGCATCACCGCGACCCGGTCGGCGAAGTCGGCGACGACGCCCATGTTGTGGGTGACGAGGAGCACGCCGGTGCCGGTGTCGGCGGCGAGCGCCCGGAGGAGTTCCAGGATCTCGGCCTGCACCGTGACGTCGAGCGCGGTGGTCGGCTCGTCGGCGATGAGGAGCGCCGGCTCGTTCGCGATCGCCATCGCGATGACGACGCGCTGCCGCTGCCCGCCGGAGAGCTGGAACGGGAAGGCCTTCGCGCGTTCCTCCGGCGACGGGATGCCGACGCGGCGGAGCAGGTCGACGGCCTGGCGGGCGGCGTCCTGCGCGGAGACCTGCCGGTGGTTCCGGATGACCTCGGCGATCTGCGCGCCCACCCGGGTGAGCGGGTCGAGTGCGGTCGCGGGCTCCTGGAACACCATCGAGACGGTCTTCCCCCGCAGCCCGCGGAGGGCCGTCTCGGCGGCGCCGACGACCTGGTGCCCGTCGACGACGGCGCTGCCGGTGACGGTCGCGTTGCCGGAGAGCAGCCCCATCGCGGCGAGCGCCACGGTGGACTTGCCGGAGCCGGACTCGCCGACGAGCGCGAGGGTCTCGCCGGGTGCCACGGTCAGGGACACGCCCTGCACGGCGTGCACGTCACCGGACTCGGTGCGGAAGTGCACGCCGAGGTCCTCGACGGCCAGGATCGGTTCGGTGGCGGTCATCCGCGGCCCTTCACGTCGAATGCGTCCCGGAGTCCGTCGCCGACCGCGTTCAGGGCGCAGACGACGAGGATCACGGCGAGTCCCGGCGGCACGATGAGCCACCAGCGACCGGAGTAGGCGGCGGTGAGGCCCGCCGAGAGCATGCCGCCCCAGTCCGTGGCCGGCGGCTGCACGCCGAGCCCCAGGTAGGAGACGTAGGCGACCAGGAGGATCGCGTCCGCCACCTGGAAGGTCGCGGCCACGACGATCGTCGAGACCGAGTTCGGCAGCAGGTGCCGACCGATCGCGCGGGCGTGCGAGCCGCCGATCGCGCGGAGGGTGAGCACGAAGTCGCGGTTCTTCAGCGTCAGCGTCTCGGCACGGATGAGCCGGGAGGGCACGAGCCAGGACACGAACCCGAGGATCACGACGAGCCCCCACACGCCGGGGGTCGTGATCGCCGAGATGACGAGGAGGATGAACAGGGCCGGGATCGCGATGCCGGCGTCGACCACGCGCATCATCGTCGCGTCGACCCAGCCGCCGACGTACCCGGCGACCGAGCCCCAGAGCGTGCCGACGACCGTCGCCAGGAGACCCGCGGCGATGCCGACGAGCAGCGACACCTTGCCCCCGTACATCAGCCGGCCGAGCACGTCGTGCCCGACGGCGTCGGTGCCGAGCAGGTGGCCGCCGCCCGGGCGCTGGTTCGCCTGTTCGAGCATCGTGTGGGTCTGGTCGGTCGGGTACAGGAACGGCCCGACGAAGCAGAACAGCACGATGAGGACGAGCACGACCAGGCCGATCACGGCGAGGGTGTTGTGGCGGAACCGGCGCGCGGCGAGCCGGAAGCCGGTGGCGGCGGCCGTGACGGGGGCGCCGGGGGTCTCGGGCGCGAGCTGGACGGTGGTCATGCGCGGCCTGCCTTCACACGGGGGTCGATGAGGGACTGGGCGACGTCCGCGAGCAGCGTGCCGATGACGGTCGCGACGGAGATCACGAGGACGCAGCCGAGCAGGGTCGGGTAGTCCGAGGTCTGGGCGGCGTTCCAGAACAGCAGCCCCATGCCGGGGTAGTTGAACAGCTGTTCGGTGACGAGCGCGCCGCCGAACAGCACCGGCAGGTAGTAGCCGAGCATCGCGACCACGGGGGTCAGCGAGTTCCGGAACACGTGCCGCCGCAGGATCGTCGCCGTCGACGAGCCTCCGGCGCGCGCGGTGCGGACGTAGTCCTCCTGCAGGTTCTCCAGCGTCGCGGCTCGCATGTACCGGCTGAAGACGGCGATCATCGCGAGGGCGCCGGTGAGCACGGGCAGGACGAGTCCGGCCGGCTGCTGGAACACCTCGGCGAGGGTCGTGCCGCTCGGCGCCTGGGACGGCAGCCACGGCAGCTGCTGGCTGAACACGACGATGAGCACGAGCCCGAGGAAGAACGCGGGCGTCGAGTAGAACACGAAGGCGAGTGCGGTGGCGGCGTAGTCGATCGCACCGTTGCGTCGGGCTGCCTGCCACATGCCGACCGGGATGGCGACGACGAGCCCGAGCACCGCCGACAGGCCGGTCAGTACGAGGGTCTTCGGGATGCGCTCCTGGATGAGCTGCGACACCGGTTCGTTGAGCGTGTACGAGGTGCCGAGGTCGCCGGTGAGCAGCCGCCCGAGGAAGCGGAGGTACTGCACGGGGAGCGCCTGGTCGAGTCCCTGCGCCTGGTTGAACGCGGCGATCTGCGCGGGGGTGGCCGCGACGCCGAGCACGCCGCGGGCGGGTCCGCCGGGCAGCGCGTGCAGCAGGCAGAACACGACGATCGTGACGATGAGCACCACCGCGAGCGCCTGGAGGACGCGGCGGGTGAGGTAGAGGGCAGTGGTCATGCTGCTTCCGTCGTCGGGGTGGATGGTGAGGACCCGGGAGGCTCGGTGCGCGACGGGCGCGCACCGAGCCTCCCGGAGTGGCCGCGTCAGCGGCTCACTTGCTCCACTTCCACTGGGCGGGGTGGAAGTTCGCGAGCGAGTCCTGGTCGAACCCGGTCAGGCCGCTCTTCTTGACGGAGATCTGGTAGTCCGGGCTCGGCAGCCAGATCACCGGCAGGTCCTTCGCGACCGCGGCGCTGTAGTCCTGCACGGCGCTCGTGTCGGTCGAGGTGGTGGTCGCGTCGATGAGCGCGTCGACCTCCTCGTTCGAGTAGCTGCCGAAGTTCGCCGAACCACCGGTCGAGAAGAGCGACTCACCGGTCGGGTACGCCGGGAAGTACCAGCTGCCCGCGGTGCCGAAGAACGACAGGTCCCAGTCGCAGCTGTCCTCGTCCGACGTGCAGGTCGGGGTCTGCGAGAGGACGCTCGACACCGGCGCGGTCTTGATCGTGAAGCCGATGCCGGTCTTCGCGAGCGACGACTGGACGGCGCTCATCATGTTGTCGGTGACGGTGGAGCCGGACTGCGACAGCACCTGCATCGTGAACTCCGTGCCCTCGGCCACGCCCTCGCCGCACTGGTCCGCGCCGCTGCCGGCGTCGGTGCACACCATGGTGCCGCCCTTCGCGGTCCACCCGTGGCTGGTGAGCAAGGCCTTGGCCTTCTTCGTGCTGAACGGGTACGGGTTGTCCTCCTGCACGTCGGAGACGTAGTCCGACTCCTGTGCCTGCGGGATCGGACCGTACGTCGAGGTGGCGGTGCCGTTGAAGACGACCTTCGACAGCGCTTCCTGGTCGATCGACATCTGCACGGCCTGGCGGGCGTACAGCTGCTTGAAGACGGCGCCCATGTCCGGGTTGTTGAAGTTGTACGGCATGTACGTGATCGCCCAACCGGTCCACGGGTCGACCTCGTAGCCCTTCGCCGTGAAGGAGTCCTCCTGGTCGAGGTCGGTGGCGTTGATGTAGCCGTAGTCGACCGCTCCGGAGCGCAGCGCGTTCGTCTCGGCGTCGGCGGTGGTGAACGGCAGCAGGTTGACCGTCGTGATGGACGCCTTCTCGCCACCGTCGTACTTGCCGTTCGCGGTGAGCTGGACCTTCCCCGCGGTCGTGAAGGACGACAAGCCGTACGGGCCGGAGATCGTCTTCCACAGTGGGTCGGAGTCGTAGTCGGCGATCTTGCCGGCGGCGGTGTTGAGGTACTTCCACACCTGCTTGGCGCCGGCCGGGGTGCGGTCGGCGTCGGTCACCTCGGCCGAGGCGCTCGTCTTGTCCCAGGCGTGCTGCGGCAGCGGGATGATGTAGCTCAGCTGGTTGGCGAGCATCCAGTCCTGGTTGTACGCCTGGTCGAACGCGATGGTGAAGTGCGTGTCGTCGACCGTCGTGAACGAGCTCCAGTTGTCCGGGGCCTTGCCCTCGGAGTAGGAGCCCCAGTCCTGCGCGTTCGCCTTGATGAGGTTGAACCAGAACTCGACGTCGCGGCTCGTGATCGCCTCGCCGTCGGACCAGTGCCGGTCCCCCAGCGTGATCGTGACGCTCTTGCCGTCGTCGGCGAAGTCGGCATCGGTCGCGACGGACCCGGCCTTGTTCCACGCGATCTTGCCCGTGGACCCGTCGTAGGCGATCAAGCGCTCGTACAGCGACTGCGCGATCGAGCCGTTGTTCGTGTTGAGGTGCGCCGCGGTGCCGATCGGCAGGATCCAGTTCGGCGTGAAGTTCGCCGGCAACGCGTAGTTGATCTCGTCGGACTTCGTGCCGGTGGTGGCGGAACCGCCTCCAGAACACCCGGCGAGCAGTGCACTCACCGCGAGCGCGGCTCCGGTGAAGAGGGCCCAGCGACGGGGCTTGGTCATGTGGACTCCTTGAGCGAGGGTCGGCGTGGTCCGCACAGTCAATGGCCGAAGTCGTTGGAAAAACAAACGTTCCCGTGTAAATAGTGTGTTTCTGCGGATCGACGGAAAGCGTCGATCGACCCGTCCGCCCCGTAGGCTCGGGCGGGTCGGGCGGTCAGCGCGTCCGTCGCCGCGGATTGGAGAAAGTCGTGCCGAACCTCAGCTCCCGCGTCCTCGAACTCATCGCCAGCGGGCAGGCGTCGAGTCGCACCGAGATCGCGCAACTCCTCGGCGCCGCTCCGTCGACCGTGTCCCACGTGGTCGGTCAGCTCCTCGGGCACGGCATCCTCGCCGAGGAGGGCACCGACGTCTCCACGGGCGGCCGCCCGCGCAAGGTCCTCCGGATCGGCGGGACGGACGAGTACGCGGTCGCCGCGGACGTCGGTGGCGGGCACGTCCGGATCGGCATCGTCCTGCCGGGAGGCGCGCTCGAGTCCGTCTCGACCGTCCCGTTCGCCCTCGCCGACGGTCCGTCCGCCGGCCTGGCAGCGCTCGCGGCGCTCCTCGACGACCTGGTGGCGGCGCGCGGACGCGACGGCCTGCGCGGGGTCGGGTTGAGCCTCCCGGGTCCCGTCGACGTCGAGGCGGGGGTCGTCGACCTGCCGAGCCGGATGCCGGGGTGGAACGGGTTCCCCGTCGCCGCGTGGCTCACCGAGCACTTCGGGGTACCCGCCGCGATCGACAACGACGCGAACTGCATGGCCGCGGGCGAGCAGACCGTGCAGCCGGCCACCCGTCGCCAGGCGATCACGGTGAAGGCCGGCTCGGCGATCGGCGCCGGGATCATCATCGACGGGCACCTGTACCGCGGCTCGACCGGTGCCGCCGGGGACATCACCCACGTGCGGATCGACGCCGCCGGTGACACCCCGTGCTCGTGCGGCAACACCGGGTGCCTCGAGACGGTCGCATCCGGGGCCGCGCTCGTGCGGATCCTCCGCGAGGCCGGGGTCGACGTCACGACCACCCAGGACGTCGTCCGCCTGGCGTCCGAGGCGCACCCGGAGACGACCCGTGCCGTCCGGCTCGCGGGCCGGTACCTCGGCGAGGTCCTCGCCGCGAACGTGAACTTCTTCAACCCGGACGCCGTCTCCCTCGGCGGCATCCTCTCCACCCTCGACCCCTTCGTCGCTGCCGTGCGGAGCCAGCTGTACGAGAGCTGCCACCCGCTCGTCACACAGCACCTCGTCATCGAGCGCGCCTCGCTCGGGGCCGACGCCGGGCTCGTCGGCGCCGGCCAGTTCGCCCTGCAGCGCGGCCTGGCGGCGTCGCTCGAGGAGCTGTCCACCCCCGTCCCGCTGCGCACCACCAGGAACAGGAGCACCCGTGTCTGACACCGGAACCACCCCCGGCGCCCGTCGTCCGGTCATCGCCATCGCCGGCCTGGCCATCGAGACGTCGACGTTCACGCCGACCCGCACCCCGGCGGCCGCCTTCCACCCGGACCGCGGCGACGAGGTCATCGCTCGGTACGACTTCCTGGCACCGATGGCCGAGCGCGCCGACTTCCGGGGCGCGCTCATCGGGCACGCGCTGCCCGGCGGAGTGGTGCTCCGCGAGTCCTTCGAGGAACTCAGCACCGAGATCACCGACCGGCTGTCGGCGATCGCCGCTGAGACCACGATCGACGGCCTGTGGTTCGACATCCACGGCGCGATGGTGGTCGAGGGGCTCGACGACGCCGAGACGACACTGCTCGAGCGCATCCGCGCCGTCGTCGGGCCGGACGTCGTCGTCTCGGCGTCGATGGACCTGCACGGCAACGTCTCGCGGGAGCTCGCCCACCAGTGCGACCTCGTCACCTGCTACCGGATGGCCCCGCACGAGGACGCCCTCGAGACGAAGGAGCGCGCGGTCCGCAACCTGGTCGACGTGCTCACCACCCGCCCGGCCGGAGCACGACGCCCGGTGAAGGCGTGGATCCCGGTCCCGGTCCTGCTGCCGGGTGAGAAGACCTCCACCCGCATCGAGCCCGCGGCGTCCGTCTACGCACAGGTGGCCGACGTCGAGGCGACCGACGGCGTGCTCGACGCAGCGATCTGGGTCGGGTACGCCTGGGCCGACCAGCCGCGGAACCGTGCCGTCACCGTCGTCACCGGGTGGGACGAGGCCGCGGTCACCGCCGGTGCCGAACACCTGGCGCGGGCGTTCTGGGACGCGCGGGAGGACTTCGCGTTCGTCGCCCCGACCGGGACGTTCGACGAGTGCCTGGCCACCGCCCTCGCCCCCGGTGCCGCACGTCCGTACTTCGTGTCCGACTCCGGCGACAACCCGACCGCCGGCGGCTCGGGCGACATGACGTGGGGGCTGACGCAGCTGCTCGCGCGCGAGGAGTTCCGGAGCGCCGACGGCCCGGTCGTCCTCTACGCCAGCGTCCCCGGCCCCGCCGCGGTCGCCGCCTGCGTCGAGGCCGGTGTCGGAGCGACCGTCACCGTGACCGCCGGCGCCGAGGTCGACGACCTGCACGCCGGGCCGCTCACGATGACCGGACGGGTGCACGCGGTCAAGCACGGCGACCGGGACGCCCGGACCGAGGTCGTGCTGCAGGTCGGCAGCGTCTTCGCCGTCCTCACCGAGCTGCGGAAGCCGTACCACCACGAGCACGACTTCACCGACCTGGACCTCGACCCGCGGAGCGCCGACCTGGTCGTCGTGAAGATCGGCTACCTCGAACCCGAGCTGTACGACATGGCCGCGGACTGGATGCTCGCGCTCACGCCCGGTGGTGTCGACCAGGACCTGGAACGCCTGGGCCACCACCGGATCGAACGGCCGGTGTTCCCCTTCGACCGGACGTTCCCGGAGCCGCCGGACCTGCACGCCCGGATCATCCCCGCGTCGGACCGACCGCTCGTGCACGCGTGAGCACCGACGACCGCCGGGCCCCGGCGCCGACCAGGCCGCCGACACTCGAGATCGCCGTCACCTCACCGACCGGCGCCACGATCGCGCGCGCTGCCGGAGCCGATCGGGTCGAGCTGTGCAGCGCGCTCGAGCTCGGCGGCTTGACGCCCTCGCAGGGGCTCGTCGAGGCCGCCGTCGCCGTCGGACCGCCGGTGCACGTCCTGGTGCGCTGCCGCCCGGGCGGGTTCGTGCACGACCCCGACGAGGTCGACCTCATGGCGCGGGAGCTCGTAGCCGTCCTCCGCTCCGGTGCCGCCGGGGTCGTCGTCGGCGCGCTCCGTCGGGACCGCACGCTCGACACGGACACGCTCGCCCGGTTCATCGACGTCGCCCGGTCGGAAGTGCCCGGTGCGGAGGTCACCCTGCACCGGGCGATCGACCACGCGGCCGACCCCGTGGCCGCGGCTGCGTGCCTCGGCGACCTCGGCTTCACGCGTGTCCTCACCTCGGGCGGCGCCGCGACCGCACTCGTCGGCGCGGACACCATCACGCGGATGGTCGCCGTGGCGGGGGACGTGCAGGTGATGGCGGGCGCCGGGGTCACACCCGCTGACGTCCCGGTCCTGCTCGGCACGGGGGCGGCGGCCGTGCACCTGTCCGCCAAGCGCCTCGCCGACACCGCGCACGGGGGCGTCCCGATGGGCGCCGGGGACACCGGGACCGGGCACTTCGAGACCGACGCCGAGGTCGTCCGGGCAGCGCGGGCGGCGGTGGACGCGTACCGGGCCTGACCGCGCTGGCGACGGGCGGCGCGCCCTGACCGGACCGGTCGACACGGACCGCGTCCGGCCTCCGGTGCAGCCAGGAGCCGGTGCCGGTTCAGGAGCCGGCGCCGGCGCCGGTGCCGACCACCCCGTCGGTGTCCGCGCTGCCGCCGCGGTCGGCACGCAGGGACGCACTCGGCAGCTCGCCGAAGCGGTCGCGGTACGCGCCGGAGAACCGGCCCAGGTGCGCGAACCCCCACCGCCGTGCGACCTCGGCGACCGACGCCGTGAGCGGCTCCGAGCGCACGAGTTCGTCGTGCACGGCGTCGAGCCGGACGTTCCGCAGGTGCGAGAGCGGGGAGACGCCCACCGACCGGTTGAAGGACTGCTGGAGTCCGCGTGCGCTCATCCCCGCGGCGGCGGCGATGTCCGCCAGCGTGACCACGGTGTGCGCGTGCTCCTGGATGTACGTCAGGGCGTCCCGCAGACGTTCGCTGCTCGTGGTCGCCGGCACGTCGACCGGGAAGGTGCCGACGACGACCCGGGCGACCCGGGCGTTCAACTCCGCCCGCTGCCTGCCGGCCACGTCCGGGTCGGTGATCGTCCGCCCGAGGGACTGCAGCACGGTCCGGAGCTCCGCCAGGTCGGCGTCCGCGGTGGTCCGGCGGAACCGCAGCGGCCCGACGACCTGCGTGCCCTCCGCGGTGAGCGCCGCCCGGAGCAGCCGGTCGGACAGGTGCATCATCGAGACGCGGCTCGTCGCGGCCTCGAACCGGTAGCGGACGGTGGCGGCGAGGAGGAACGGTCGGCCGGGCCGGACCACGTCACGGGTGCCGTCCTCGTCCGTGATCGTCGCGGTGCCGTCGCCGATCCAGAACAGGATGTGCGTCGGTCGCGGCTCCATCGTGCCGGAGCGCCGGCCCTCGACCGCGGAGCCGCTCAGCGTGAGGTCGGCGTCACCCGCACCGGTGTACCGGAAGGCGGACCGCTCGTCACCGATCCCGGCACCGGTGCCGTAGGCCTCGTCGAGGACCGCGGGTCGGGTCGCACTGGTGCCCTCGAGGCGCACGGCACGGAACCCGTCAGGGCTCCCCGGTACCGGGTGGAGATGGGTCACGATCTGATCTTCCCATGCCCGTCCTCCGATCGCGAGCGGCCCCGAGCCGGACCAGGCCCGTCGCCACGGGGCGGTACGCCCGGACCCGGGGTACGCGGATCGGCGGCGGGCTCAGTCGGCGACCGGTAGAACGGATCATGACCTCTTCCACACGGAACCCGCTCGGCGTCACCCTCGTCGAGGGCGGCGCCAACGTCGCCGTCTTCTCCAGCACCGCCGAACGCGTCGAGTTCTGCCGCTTCGACGACGACGGCACCGAGCACCGGACCGAGCTGACGAACCGCACCGGCTACACCTTCCACGACGTCGTGCCGGACGTGACCGTCGGGACGAAGTACGGCTTCCGTGTGCACGGGCCCTGGGACCCGGCGAACGGCCTGCGGCACAACCCGGCCAAGCTCCTCCTCGACCCGTACGCCACGGCGATCGACGGCGACTACGCCTGGGGCCAAGAGCTGTTCGGCCACGACATGAACGAGCCGGACCAGATCGACGAGTCCGACTCCGCCGCCGCCATGCCCCGCTCCGTCGTGGCCGACCGCTCGTTCGACTGGGAGGGCGACACCCGCCTCGACACCCCGTTCGCGGACACGATCGTCTACGAGGTGCACGTCAAGGGCTTCACGAAGCAGCACCCCGACGTGCCCGAGGAGATCCGCGGCACGTACGCGGGCCTCGCGCACCCGGCCGCGATCAAGCACCTGACCGACCTCGGCGTCACCGCCGTCGAACTGCTGCCGATCCACCAGTTCGTGCAGGACTCCACCCTGCAGGACAAGGGCCTCCGGAACTACTGGGGCTACAACAGCATCGGCTTCTTCGCCCCGCACAACGAGTACGCCGCCTCCGGCACCGCCGGCCAGCAGGTCGCGGAGTTCAAGGAGATGGTGAAGGCCCTGCACGCCGCGGGCCTCGAGGTCATCCTCGACGTCGTCTACAACCACACCGCCGAGGGCAACCACATGGGCCCGACGCTGTCCTTCAAGGGCATCGACAACCAGTCGTACTACCGCCTGGTCGAGGGCGACGAGGCGAACTACTTCGACACCACCGGCACGGGCAACAGCCTCAACGTGTCGCACCCGTCCGCGCTGCAGCTCATCACCGACTCGCTCCGGTACTGGGTCGAGGAGATGCACGTCGACGGCTTCCGGTTCGACCTCGCGACGACGCTCACCCGCCAGGACGGCGCGGCCGAGAAGCACTCCGCGTTCCTCGACATCATCCACCAGGACCCGGTTCTGCGCGAGGTGAAGATGATCGCCGAGCCGTGGGACACCGCGGGCTACCAGGTCGGCGGGTTCCCGGCCGACTGGTCCGAGTGGAACGGGAAGTACCGCGACGACCTCCGCGGGTACTGGCGCGGCGACGAGGGCACGCTCGGCGACGCCGTGCTTCGCGTCCTCGGCAGCCCGGACGTCTACGAGGGGTCGCGCCGTTCCCCGCTCTGCTCGGTGGACTTCATCACCGCACACGACGGCTTCACGCTCGCCGACCTCACCATGTACGCCGAGAAGCACAACGAGGCGAACGGCGAGGACAACAACGACGGCGAGAGCAACAACACCTCCTTCAACGGCGGCATCGAAGGTCCGACCGACGACGGGAGCGTGAACGACTACCGCAACCGCCAGCGCCGGAACTTCCTCGGCACCCTGCTGCTCTCGGCCGGTGTGCCGATGATCCTGGGCGGTGACGAGATCGCCCGCTCGCAGGGCGGCAACAACAACGCGTACTGCCAGGACGACGAGATCTCGTGGTTCGACTGGGCGGCCGCGGACCAGGACCTGCTCGCCTTCACCACCGCCGCGATCGCGTTCCGCAAGGAGCACGTCGCCCTGCGCCCGCAGTGGTACCGCACGGCTCCCGGCATCTCCCCCTCGACCGTGCAGGTGCTCCGCGCCGACGCGAACGACTTCGAGGAGGGCGACTGGACCGACGGCGGCAACCGTGCCGTGATCCTCGTCCTCAGCGAGGGCGACGACTCGGTCGCGGTGCTGCTGAACGCCTCGGAGACGACCGTCGAGTTCACGCTGCCGGAACGTCCGGGTGGCGGCACCTGGACCCTCGGGCTGTCGAGCGACCCCGACCAGGCCGTGGACGGCGACGCGACGACCCTGCTCGTCCGCGACGCCTCGTTCACCGCGCTGCACTAGAGCCCCGTCAGCCGACCGAGAGGACAGTGGCCCCCATGAGCCAGTACGAGAAGAAGGACCCGACCACCCTCTACCCGGTGCCGCCGTTCCCGAAGCAGGAACAGTCGCTGCCGGGGGCCGCGTGGAAGATGGACCCGAAGCCGGACCACGGCGAGGAGAGCTACGTCGGCAAGGGCCGGCTCGAGGGCTTCCGCGGCATCGTGACCGGGGCGGACTCCGGCATCGGCCGCGCCGCCGCGATCGCGCTGTCCCGCGAGGGCGCCGACCTCGTCCTGTCGTACCTGCCGGACGAGCAGGAGGACGCCGAGGAGGTCCGCGACCTGCTCGAGGGCGAGGGCCGCAAGGCCGTGCTGTTCCCGGGTGACATCTCCGACGAGCAGTACTGCATCGACCTCGTGCAGAAGGGCGTCGACGAGCTCGGCGGACTCGACACGCTCGTGATGGTCGCGGGCCGGATGGACAGCAACGACGACATCCTCACCCTCGAGACGTCGATGTTCGACTCGACCTTCAAGACGAACATCTACTCGCTGTTCTGGCTGACGAAGGCCGCCGTGCCGCACCTCGAGCCCGGCTCGACGATCGTCACGACGGGCTCGATCCAGGCATCGACCCCGTCGCCGGACAAGATCGACTACGCGGTGTCGAAGGGCGCGATCAAGCTCTTCACCGAGGCCGTCGCCCAGCAGCTCGCACCGAAGGGCATCCGGGTCAACTCGGTCGCGCCCGGTCCGGTGTGGACCCCGCTGCAGCCGGGCTCCGACGACGCCGAGACCGTCTCGACCTTCGGGCAGCAGTCGCCCTTCGGCCGACCGGGTCAGCCGGCCGAGCTCGGTGCGGCGTACGTCCACCTCGTCAGTCCAGAATCGAGCTACCAGTCCGGGTCGACGATCACGATCGCCGGCGGCACCCCCGCCTTCTGACGGTCGTCGCACCCGGCCAGCACTGCGAAGGAGCACACGATGAGCAACGACAGCACGGCGCACGACCCCGAGGGCACGCCGAAGGCGGACGGCCTGGGCGACGACGGCACGGTCCCCAACGAGCCCGAGGGCCTCGCGGCCGGGTTCGTGGGCGACGCATCGCACTTCAACCCCGAAGAGGACGACGCCGCCGAGGGTGACTCCGAGGCCTGAGCGACGCGGCGCACGCGCGACCACACGACGACGGGAGGCCCGGTACCAGCTGGTACCGGGCCTCCCGTCCGTTCCGTGGTCCGTCGCGTCGGCGATGTCCACCGCTCAGTGGTGCGCGTGCACCTTCGCGTGCCCGAGCCCGCGGCGCATCAGCGCCCGGTTCACCGGCGTCGTGACCACGAAGGCGATCGCGAGCGACAGCGCCAGGGCGCCCCAGAACAGCCACTGGTCGAGCCCCGCGTCGAGCGCCCCCGGGATCGCGACGACCACGGTGTTGTCGACGACCTCCATGACGGCGATGGACACCGTGTCCGCGGCGAGCGCCACCCGGAGCGCCGCGCCGAGCGACAGCCCGGACCGGAGCACACCGCGCATGGTGAGCGCGTACCCGAAGACGAAGGCCAGCACGATCGACAGCACCACGGTGCCGGCGTTGTGCAGACCGGTGGCGCTGCCGATCACCATGCCGAGGACCTCGCCGATCGCACACCCGGTCAGGCAGTGCAGCGTCGCCTGGGCGGCCATCGACCACGTGGTCGTGCCGTGCGCGTGCCCGCTCACCGTGCGCTCCCGTCGACGGACCGGAAGCGGCGGAGGCGCAGGCTGTTCGTCAGCACGAAGACCGACGACAGTGCCATGGCGGCTCCCGCGATGACGGGGTTCATCAGGCCGGCCATCGCGAGCGGGATCGCGGCGACGTTGTAGGCGAAGGCCCAGAACAGGTTCGTGCGTATCGTCCGGAGGGTCCGGCGGGCGAGCCGGACCGCGTCGACCGCTGCCCGGAGGTCGGCGCGCACGAGGGTGATGTCCGCGGCCTCGACCGCGGCGTCGGTTCCGGTGCCCATGGCGATGCCGAGGTCGGCAGCGGCGAGCGCCGCCGCGTCGTTCACCCCGTCGCCGACCATGGCGACCGTCCGGCCCGCGGCCTGCAGCTCGGTGACGATGCGGTACTTGTCCTCCGGTCGGACGCCGGCGGTGACGCGGGTGATGCCGACCTGTGCGGCGACGCTCCGGGCGACCCCGTCGGCGTCACCGGTGAGGAGCATGGTCTCGAGACCGAGCTCGTGCAGGTGCCCGACGGCTTCGGCGGCACCCGGCGCGACCGTGTCGGCGACGACGACGAGGCCGCGGATCCGACCGTCCCAGGCGACGGCGACCGACGTCCGACCGGACCGCTCGGCATCGGCGGCCGCGGTGGCGAGCGCGCCGGTCATCGGGACGGACCACGCGTCGCGCAGCCAGGTCGGCCGCCCGACGAGCACGAGGACGCCGTCGACGACGGCCTGCACGCCCAGACCCGCGGTGGACGTGAACGCCTCCGGTCTGCCCACGTCGGGGACCGCGGCGACCAGGGCCCGGGCGATGGGGTGCTCGGACCCGGACTCGGCGGCGGCCCCGGCGCGGAGGACCGCGTCGGGGTCCTCGCCGTCGGCCGGCAGCACCTCGGTGACCCGCATGATGCCGGTGGTGACGGTCCCGGTCTTGTCGAGCAGCACGGTGTCGATCCGCCGCGTGGCCTCGAGGACCTGCGGCCCGCGGATGAGGACGCCGAGCTGCGAGCCGCGACCGGTGCCGACGAGCAGCGCGGTCGGCGTCGCGAGGCCGAGCGCGCAGGGGCAGGCGATGACGAGTGTGGCGACGGCGGCGGTCAGGGCGGCCTCGACGTCGCCGGTGAGCAGCAGCCACCCGACGAGGGTGAGCGCGGCGAGCCCGAGCACGACGGGGACGAACACGCCGGAGACGCGGTCGGCGAGCCGTTGGACGTCGGCCTTGCCGGTCTGCGCCTCGGTCACGAGCTTGCCGATCCGCGCGAGCTCGGTGTCGGCGCCGACGCGGACGGCCTGCACGGTGAGCATGCCGCCGACGTTCACGGTCGCGCCGGTGACGGGGGCACCGGGTCCGACCTCGACGGGGACGCTCTCCCCGGTCATGACGCTCGTGTCGACGGCGCTCGTGCCCGCGACGACGGTGCCGTCGGTGGCGATGCGCTCCCCCGGGCGGACGACGAACCGGTCGCCGACACGGAGCGACCCGACCGGCACCTCGACCTCCCGGCCGTCGCGGAGCACCCGTGCGGTGCTCGCGCCGAGTGCCAGGAGCGCACGGAGCGCCGCGCTGGACCGGGTCTTCGCGCGGCCCTCGGCGTACCGGCCGGCGAGCAGGAACACCGTCACGGCGGCGGCGACCTCGAGGTACGGCTCCGGAGCAGCACCCCGGGGCGCCGTGAACGCGAAGGCCATGTGCATGTCGGGTCCACCGGCGCCGCCGAACACCAGCGCCCAGACCGACCAGAGCCCGGCGGCGACGACGCCGAGGCTGACGAGCGTGTCCATCGTCGCCGAACCGTGCCGGGCGTTCAGCGCAGCCGCACGGTGGAACGGCCAGGCGCCCCAGGTCGCGACCGGGGCGGCGAGCACGAGTGCGACCCACTGCCACCAGGGGAACTGCAGCGCGGGCACCATCGACAGCGCGACGACGGGGACCGCGAGCGCGGTGGAGACGACCAGGCGACGCCGGAGCGGAGCGAGCGCGTCGCCGTCCGGCTGCTCGGGCTCCGGCAGCCGCGCGCCGTACCCGGCCTGCTCGACCGTCGTGATGGCGTCGTCGACCGCGGTGCCGTCCGGCAGCGAGACGGTGGCCGTCTCGGTGGCGTAGTTCACGGTGGCCGAGACACCCGGCATCCTGTTGAGCTTCCGCTCGATGCGGTTCGCACACGAGGCACAGGTCATGCCCTCGATCGCGAGCTCGACCGGGGTGCCCGTGGTCGTGCCCGCCATCAGCGCGCGACCAGGGTGTAGCCCGCCTCGTCGATCGCGGCGCCGACGGCGTCGTGGTCGAGGGGTCCGGTGCTCGTCACGGTGGCGGTGGACCGGCCGCCGGCCACCAGGTCGACCCGGACGTCGGTGACCCCGGGGAGCTCGCGGAACGCCTCGTCGACGCTCATCACGCAGTGGTCGCAGGTCATGCCGTCGATGCCGTAGGTGACGGTCTGCTGGTCGGTCATGGCGGTCCTCCTCGTCGTGCACCCCGGATCGGGCGGATACCCTAGGGGGGTACCACTACCGTAACGCCGACGACGAGGATCTGTTCCCGATGCCCGAACCCACCGCATCCGACACGACCGAGCACCAGCACCACGGCTACATCTCCGCGAAGGACGACTACCTCACGCGGCTGCGGCGGATCGAGGGCCAGGCGCGCGGACTCCAGCGGATGGTCGAGGGCGAGGAGTACTGCATCGACATCCTCACGCAGGTGTCCGCGATGACGAAGGCACTGCAGGCGGTGTCGATGGGCCTGCTCGAGGACCACCTGCGCCACTGCGTCACGGACGCGGTCGCCCAGGGCGGACCGGCTGCGGAGGAGAAGATCCAGGAGGCGACCCTGGCCATCAAGCGCCTCCTCCGGTCATGACGACCACTTTCCGTGTACTGCTGGGTTCTCCCACCAAACCGACTGCTGGTCCACTCCGAATGTCCTGCGAGGCGCATGGCAACCGACCGCGTCGACTCCTGACGAAAGGTTCCTTCATGACCACCAACGCATCGACCCGCACCGACCACGGCTACGGCCGGACGCTCACGCAGAAGGGCGCGCTGGTCTTCGGCGTCGTCTTCCTCATCGTCGGCATCGCCGGCTTCATCCCCGGCCTGACCATGGACATGGGCAGCATGATGGCCGCCGGCAACGACTCGAACGCGCAGCTCCTGGGCCTGTTCCAGGTGTCCGTCCTGCACAACATCGTCCACCTGCTGTTCGGCATCGTCGGCCTGATCGCCGCGCGCTCGTTCGGCTTCTCGCGCCAGTACCTGCTCGTCGGCGGCATCATCTACGCCGTGCTCTTCATCTACGGCCTCTTCACCGCCGGCATGTCCAGCGCCGCGAACTTCGTGCCGCTGAACAGCGCCGACAACGTGCTGCACCTGATCCTCGCCGTCGCGATGATCATCCTCGGCATCGTCCTCCCGCGCTCCGGGGCCCGCACCGCCCGCTGACCCCAGCGTCGGACGCACCCCACCAGCAGCATCGACAGAGCCCCCGGGTCACCCCGGGGGCTCTGTCGTGTCCGCGGCCGCTCAGCCCTGCGGCGGCGTGTACAGCTGCAGGTCATTGCCCTCGCTGTCCTTGAACGGGATGATCTTGCCCCACGGGTGCTCGCTGATCTCGCCCTGGATGTCCGCGCCGCGGCTCCGCAGCGCGGCGACCTCGTCCTCGATGCTGCCGTCGGGCTGGAACGAGACGACCGCGCCGCCGGAACTCGACCCGCCGGCCGACTCGCGCCCGTTGAGGCCGATCATGAGCCCACCGGCATCGATCTCGCTCCAGTCCTCCGACTGGTCCTGCACGGTGAGACCGAGGGTGTCACGGTAGAACGCGACCGCGCGCTCCATGTCGCTGACCGGGACCCAGACTGCTGCGACTCCACTTGCCATGGTGTTTCCTCTCGTCGTGGTGTGCCCTGGACGGTAGGCCGCGCCGTGCCGAGGACACCCAGTCCGGCGGCGCTCCGGGGTACGTCCAGGCCCCGCGGCGCAGGCTCGGTCCGGACACCGTCGGACGGCCGGTGGTGCAGTGGAGGAGGGGTCGCCGATGACCGAGATCGTGCACGTCGTGCTGGTGGAGTGGGACACGGAGGACACTGCCGTGCCGGAACGGGCGACGGCGCTCGCACACGAGCACCTGCCCGGCATCGACGGCGTGGTGTCCGTCGAGACCGGCCCGAGCGTCAGCCCCGAGGGGCTCGAGGGCGGCTTCGACTGGATGCTCGTCGTCAGGTTCCGGGACGCCGCTGCGCGGGACGCGTACCTGCCGCACCCGGCGCACCAGCCGGTCGCCGACCACATCGGCGCGCACAACGGGCGAGTGGTCGTGTTCGACGTGGCTGCCTGACGGACGGGAGGCCCGTGGCACGCTCGCCACGGGCCTCCCGTCCGGCGCACGCCCGGTCAGGCGGTTCGGAAGCGGTCCGGTCGCGCCTCGAACCAGCGGATGAGCTCGCGGAGCGCCGGCGAGGCCACCGACGAGACGGCCCCCGGTGCCGGCGTCTCGGTCGAGACGGCCTCGACGTCCTCGAAGGTCGAACGGTACCCGGGCACGTCGTCGAGGTCGGCCTCGGACGTCGGCGCGAACGCCATCGTCCACCCGGGGAACTGTCGCTCCTCGATGAGCTCCTCGACCAGCATGGTCACCTTCGTGTGCCGCGGGTCGGTCTTGATCGTCGCCATCTTGCCGCGGACGGCTGCGTCGGGACCCTCGAGCAGCTGCAGGAAATAGCCGTTCCGGAACAGCAGCATGCCGGTGACGTCGTTCCGCTCGTTCGCGTCCCGGCTCTGCGTGAGCAGGTCCGCGAGGGCATCGTCGTCGAACACGTCCGTCGCGACGCTCGAGTAGATCAACGACAGCATCTGGGCACCGCTTCCGGTCGACCGGCCCGGCACACCCGTGGTGGACGGGCGAGGAACCGGATGCCAGCGAACTCCGGCACGGCTGGGAGGACCGTCCCGCTGTCCGATCAGGGACGGTCGCGCCGGCGCGGGCGCCGGCGCCGGCGCGACCGTCAGGGTCGGCCGTCCTCCGCGTCCACGACGCCCGGCGTCGGGGTCGTGCCGGTGAAGTCGTCGCGCATCGTGCCGACGCCACGCTGCGGGTGCGCCCGGTCGAGGTGCTTCGCCCGCGAGGCCTTCCGCGGCTCGGGGTCGGTGTGCATCGCGGTGTTCCGGTCGTCCTGCAGCGCGGACTGCACCTCGCCCTCGCGGTTGAACGACCACATGAGCATCGGGTCGCCGACGGGCAGCGGGTCGGCCTCGTGCCCACCCATCGGGGCGCTGTGCCAGGTGTGCCAGGTCTTGCCGTACGAGTTGACGAGGTGCCCCATCAGCTCGGTCTCGACCGCGATCGGCAGCCCCGGGGCGACGAGCTCGCCGGAGAAGACCTCGTGGTTGTGCGGGTGCCACGACGGCTTCTCGTCCTCGGGCAGCCCGTCGAACAGCCGCTCGGAGACGATGTACTCGACGCCGATCAGGTTCGCGTCCGCGGTGTTGCCGTCGAACAGGACGCACTGCAGCATCTCGGCGTTCACGACCTTGCAGTAGTGGTGGGCCTCCATCTGCACGTCGGGCTCGCCCTTGACGCAGTGGAACCCGACGACGTAGACGTCGAACCCCTTGAGCGGGTCCGTCGGCTGCAGCAGGTCGGCGCCACGGTCGAGCAGGGCCAGGCGGAACCCCCGGTCCGCGCCCGGTGGGGTGACGCCGGTGGCACGGGCCGGGACCGCGGGGTTCCGCGGCACGGGTCAGCCCTCCTCGGGCTCGGTCGGCTCCCCGCCGGAGTCCACGTCGCTGTCCTGCTGCGGGTCCTGCGTGGCGTTCCCCGAGGCGGAGCCGTCGGGCAGCTCCTCGGTGCGCCGGGCCTCCTCGTCGGAGATGTCGTCCGGGCCGGTTCCGTTCGTCGTGTCGCTCATGGACGCGACCGTACGCGGTGGCGGTCCTCGCCGGTTCAGGCCGGGAGGCCCGCCCGCGCCGCCGCGACGGCCCGCCCCCGGTCCGTGGTCGGGAAGCGCTCGATGAGCGCCACGAGTTCCGGAGCCGGGACGTTCGCCCCGAAGGCCTCGGCGTGCGGTTCGAACGCCACGCTGTCGCTGAGCGAGCCCGCGGCGACGGCGTCGAAGCCGAGCTCGTCGACGAGCGCCGCGACGGCCGCCACGGCCGCCTCGTCGTCGCCCGCGACGGCGATCGCCTTCCGCTCGGGGTCGCCCGCGGGACGCGCGCCGGCGTCGAGGTCGTGGTACCCCATGTGGTTGAACGCCTTGACGACGGTGGCTCCCGACAGGTGCTGCTGCACGAGCGCACTCGTCGACACGCGGCCGTCCTCGAGGTCGGGGCGGTGCCCGTCGACCTCCCACCAGTGGTTCATCGCGTCGATGACGACCGTGCCGCGGAGCCGCTCCGCGGGGATCGTGTCGAGGCGTCCGAGCGGCAGGGCGAGCACGACGACGTCGGCCTGTTCGACGGCGTCGGCGGCGCGGACCGCCTCGGTCCCGGGTGCCACGACGGACAGGATCAGGCGGATGCGGTCCGGGTCGCCCGAGCCCGCGACGAGGACGCGGTGGCCGGTGTTGACGAGCAGGCGACCGAGGACCGTCCCGAGCTTCCCGGCGCCGAGGACCGCGACGGTCCGGAACGGCTGGGTACCGGTGGTGTCCGTGCCGCTCATGCTGCGGCCTCCTGGCGATCGGTGTCCTCGGTCCGGGCGGTGTCGCCGCGGTCGGCGAGCAGTTCGCGCACCCGCGGGACGACGACGCCGCCGTACAGCTCGACGGCTCGGGTGCGGGCCCGCATCGACTGGCCGCCGGAGGTGTAGATCATGTCGAAGCGGCCGACGCCCATCGTGTCGACGGCGTGGGCGATCCGCTGCGCGACGGTCTCCGGCGAGCCGATGTACATCGAGCCGGTGGCGACCTCGCGGTCGAACTCGGCGCGCGTCACCGGCGGCCACCCGCGCAGGGCGCCGATCCGGTCGCGGACGACCCGGTAGTGCGGCCAGAACAGCTCCGTGGCCTCCTCGTCCGTGTCGGCGACGAAGCCGGGCGAGTGCATGCCGACCGGGTGCGCCGTCGTGCCGAACTGCTCGGCGGCCCGGCGGTACAGGTCGAGGTACGGCGCGAAGCGCTCGGGCTGCCCGCCGATGATCGCGAGCATGAGCGGGAACCCGTACTGCGCGGTCCGCACGACCGACTGCGGAGACCCGCCGACGCCGACCCAGGTGCGCAGGCCGTGCTCGGTCTTCGGGAAGACGTCGGCGTCGACGAGCGGCGCGCGGGTCGTCCCGCTCCAGGTGACGGGCTCCTCGCGCAGGAGCTGCGCGAACAGCTCGATCTTCTCCTCGAACAGGACGTCGTAGTCGGCCAGGTCGTGGCCGAACAACGGGAAGGACTCGGTGAAGGACCCGCGGCCGAGGATCACCTCGGCACGACCACGGGACAGCGCGTCGACCGTCGCGAAGCGTTGGAACACGCGGACGGGGTCGTCGGAGGACAGGACCGTGACGCCCGACCCGAGGCGGATGCGCTTCGTCACCGTGGCGAGACCGGCGAGCACGGTCTCGGGGGACGACACGGAGTACTCGGGCCGGTGGTGCTCCCCGACCGTGAACACGTCGACGCCGAGTTCGTCGGCGATGACGGCCTCGTCGACGAGCTGCCGGATCGACCGGGCGTGGCTGACGAACGCGCCGTCGTCGTCCGTGGGGACGTCGCCGAACGTGTCGAGGCCGAAGGTGATGTCGGGCATGGTGCCTCATTTCGTTGTCGCTTCAACCAAGTGATTGACGTGTCAATCATGTGCCGCTACCGTCGAGGAGTCAAGAGGAGGCCGCATGGGTGACGACGGACAGCAGACGCGGGGCCGGCGATCGCCGACCGTCGACGAACTGGCGACCTGGCGCGACTACGTCGAGACGTCGGAAGCGGTCCGCCGTGCGCTCGCCGCGGCGCTCCAGTCCGCGTCCGGGATCTCCGACGGCGACTACCGCGTGATGCTCGCGCTGAGCGAGGCGCCGGAGCGCACACGCCGCTCCGCGGAGCTCGCCGACGAGGTCGGGTGGGAACGCAGCCGGCTCTCCCACCACCTCCGGCGGATGGAGGAACGCGGCCTCGTCACCCGCGACCGGGTCGGACCGGACGCCCGCGGCACGGCCGTGACCTTGAGCGCCGAGGGCGTCCGGCTCTACCGGAGCTCCTCGGCCGCCCACCTCCGCGCGGTCCGACAGGTCTTCGTCGACGCCTTCACGCCCGAGGAGCTCGCCGCGGTCCGCGTCGTGTCCGGGGCCCTCCGCCGCCACCAGGCCGCGGGCCTCCCGGACCGAGGCCGGGCCGACCGGACCTGACCCGTCCGGTCACACTCGCCGCGGGTCAGGCGTCGCGACGCCCGGTGCGGAGGCCCGGGAACTGCTCGTCGCGCCACTCCCCCTCGAGCTGCGGGCCGCCGAACGCCTCCTGTTCGCGGGCGCGCAGTTCGACGCGGCGGATCTTGCCCGACACGGTCTTCGGCAGCGCACCGAACTCCACGCGTCGGACGCGCTGCCAGGCCGGCATCGCGGAGCGGGCGTGCGCCAGGATGTCCCGCGCGGTCTCGGCGGTGGGCTCCCACCCGGACGCGAGCGTGACGTACGCCTTCACCACGGTCAGGCGCTCCTCGTGCGGCGCCGGGACGACCGCGGACTCGGCGACCGCGGGGTGCTGGAGCAGCGCGCTCTCCACCTCGAACGGCGAGACCTTGTAGTCCGAGGACTTGAACACGTCGTCGGTGCGGCCGACGAAGGTCAGCGAACCGTCCTCGTGCCGGGTGGCGACGTCGCCGGTGTGGAAGAAGCCGTCGCGGAGCGCGTCGTCGGTCCGCTCGGGCGCTCCGAGGTACCCGGCCATGAGGTTCACCGGTGTCGTCGTCAGGTCGAGGCAGACCTCGCCCTCGCTGGCGCCGGGTTCGCCGGTCACCGGGTCGAGGAGCGTGATCGCGACCCCCGGCAGCCCGTGGCCCATCGCCCCGGGCCGCACGGTGTCGCCCGGGGCGTTGCCGACGATCGCGGTGGTCTCGGTCTGGCCGTAGCCGTCGCGGATCGTGCGGCCCCAGGACTCCTCGACCAGCCGGATGACCTCGGGGTTGAGGGGCTCGCCGGCCGAGACGACCTCGCGGAGGGCGGTCGGCCGGCTGCCGAGGTCGGCCTGGATGAGCAGGCGCCACACGGTCGGCGGGGCGCAGAAGGACGTGACCCGGGCCCGCTCGAGCTGGTGCAGCAGGCCCACCGGGTCGAAGCGCTCCTGGTTGTACACGAACACCGTGGCCTCGGCGATCCACGGCGCGAAGAAGCAGCTCCACGCGTGCTTGCCCCATCCCGGCGAACTGATCGCCAGGTGGACGTCGCCGGGCTCGAGCCCGATCCAGTACATGGTCGTCAGGTGCCCCACGGGGTAGGACGTCTGCGTGTGCACGACCATCTTCGGCTTGTCCGTGGTCCCGGAGGTGAAGTACACCAGGCACGGGTCCGTGGCCGCCGTCACCACCTCGGGCTTCCACTCCCCCGCGGGTGCGGGTTCGCCGAGGTCGCTCGGGTACGTCGTCCAGCCGTCCACGGTGCCGCCGACCACGATGCGGGTGAAGTCCCCCGTCAGGCCCGCGTACTTCGGCGTCTCGCGCAGCGTGGTGACGACGTGCGCGACCTGGCCGCGGTCGATGCGGTCCTGCAGGTCCGCGGCGCCGAGCATCGTCGACGTCGGGAGGATCACGGCGCCGGTCTTCATGACGGCGAGCATCGACTCCCAGAGCTCGAGCTGGTTGTCGAGCATGAGCAGCACGTGGTCGCCCTTCGCGACGCCGAGGTCGTGGAACCGGGCCGCGAGCCGGTCGGAACGCGCGGACATCTCCGCGTAGGTGGTGTGCGACTCGCGCCCGTCCTCCTCGACGATGACCAGGGCGTCCCGGTCGTTGCCCGCCGCGATGACGTCGAACCAGTCGATCGCCCAGTTGAACGTGGCACCGACGTCCGGCCACCGGAACGTCTCGCGCGCCGCAGCGCTGTCGGTGCGGGCGGCGATGAGGGCGTCTCGGGCGGCGCGGAGGGCGGCGGCGGGTTCGGTGCGCATGTACCGACCTTGCCCCATCGAGGTGGGTCCGCGCACGGCCGACGCCCAACTACCACAGCATGGAGAAGCGATCAACCCCTCGCGGGGATGATTCCCGGTCCGTAACGTGCTCTTGGAGGCACCGAACGTGTGCTGCTCGCTTCCGATGCGGGGCCGCCCGGGCCAGCACGACACCATGAGCGAGAGGATCGGACCGACGATGACACTGATCGACGAACGGCCCGGCCTGACGGGCACCGCCCCTCGCAGCACCGTCCGCATCGAGGCCATGGGGCATGCACCCGACGCAGCGGTCCTCGACCTCAGCGGGTTCTACGCCGGGCGGCAGTGGTCCGCCCGAGCGACCGAGCAGCCCTTCCGCTACCGCTACACCGCGGTCGGCGACGCCGACCTGACGCTCCGACGGGCGCAGGTCTCCGGGTTCCTCCGCGGAGCCATCCCGGCGTCCGACGAGTACATCGTCCAGTGGCTCACCGCGGGGCAGGGCGTCCCCGACGTCCTGCAGGACCGCGTGCCGATGACCGGTGACGTGCCGATGCTCTTCCCGACCTGTCGGGACTTCGTGTTCGAGTACCAGGACTACGACCAGCGCGTCGTGCACCTGTCCCGACGGGTCGTGCACGAGGTCGCTGACGAGCAGTTCCACACCGGGCAGGTCGCGGACCTCGGCCTCGACCACCTGCGCACCCTCGACCCGGCCGCCGTGGCGCAGTGGAAGAACAGCCTGGCGCTGCTCTCCCGCGAGCTGCGGACGGGCGGCGTCGACTCCCTCCTCTGGCACACCCTCGTCCGCGGGACCGCAGGTGCGTTCCTCCGGATGTACCCGCCGACCGTGACCGCGTTGCCGCCGGCCGTGCTCCTGCCCCGACGCGCACGCCTCCGCGCCGCCGTCGAGTACGTCCACGAGCACGTCGCCGAGCCGATGAGCGTCTCGGACGTCGCCGGTGCCGCCGGGCTCAGCGTCCGAGCGACCCAGGAGGCGTTCCAGCGCCACCTGGGGCTGACGCCCATGCAGTACCTGCTGCAGGTGCGCCTCGAGCAGGTCCGCCGCGAGCTGCTGCAGGCCGATCCGACCACCGCGGCCGTGCAGACGATCGCCCGACGGTGGGGGTTTGCGCACCTCGGTCGCTTCTCCGCCGCGTACCGGAACGCCTACGGCGAGTACCCGCGGAACACGCTGCGCCGCTGACGTCGGTCCGGACGGGCCGCGGTCAGTCGAAGTCGTAGTCCTCCGGGCGGACGTCCGGGTCCTCGTGGACCGGGCGCACCGGCCCGGCGATGTCCGCCAACCGGTGCACGTGCTCCACGAACGCGGAGTCGTCGACGTCGACACCCCGTCCGTCGTCGGGTGCCGGGCTCAGGGTGATCTGGCTCGACGGACCGATCAGCAGGGTCTCGACGACCGGCAGTCCCTGCTCGTCGACCGTCGGGACGTCCAGGGTGTCGGTCTTCCGGTTCGCCCCGAGCACCGCCGCGTAGTGGATGACGGCGTCGGCTGCGTCGTCGCTCGTCCGGATCGCCCGACCTGCGTACTGGATGTCCTTCATCCGCCCAGTCAACGCGCGACGCGCGCGGCGGGGCTCAGGTCCTCCACGAGACGCAACCGCCCGGCCGACGCGGCATCCGCTCGGATGGAACAGACGGAGCCGTCCCTCTGTTGCACCGGGTACTGTCGCAGCCAGCGTCACGAACCACGGAGGTACCGATGACCACCACCGAGACCGCGATCCTCGCCGGCGGGTGTTTCTGGGGAGCGCAGCAGCTCCTCCGCCGCCGACCGGGAGTCATCAGCACCCGCGTCGGCTACTCGGGCGGCGACGTCCCGAACGCCACCTACCGCAACCACGGCACGCACGCCGAAGCGGTCGAGATCGTCTTCGACCCGTCGGTGATCTCCTACCGCGAGCTCCTCGAGTTCTTCTTCCAGATCCACGACCCGTCGACGAAGAACCGCCAGGGCAACGACGTCGGCATGAGCTACCGCTCCGCCGTCTTCTTCACCTCGGACGAGCAGCGCGACGTCGCCCGCGACACCATCGCCGACGTCGACGCCTCCGGTCTGTGGCCGGGCAAGGTCGTCACCGAGGTCACCCCCGCCGGCCCCTTCTGGGAGGCCGAGGAGGAGCACCAGGACTACCTCGAGAAGATCCCGAACGGGTACACGTGCCACTTCGTGCGCCCGGGCTGGGTCCTGCCGAAGCGCAGCGAGGCGGCCGCCACGGCCTGACCGGTCGCGCCGTCACAGCCCACGGACGGGAGGCCCGGTACCAGCTGGTACCGGGCCTCCCGTCCGTCGTCGGGTCGTCGCCGTCGGCCCGGCGACCAGGCGCGTCAGCGCTGGGCCTCGCCGCCGGTGTCCTCCGCGACGTCGTGCTCACGCTGGAGCGACTTCGGGAGTCCCATCACGAGGCGCCACCGGTTGCCCTCGGGGTCCCGCTCGTAGGAGAAGTCGTCCATCAGGAGCTCGATCATCGCGATCCCGCGGCCGGACTCGGCCATCTCCTCGGGGTCCGGCATCTCCGTGCGGAACCGCACCTGCACCTCGGCGCCGCTGTCGCTGAGCACCGCCTCGAGCGTGGTCGACGTCCGCCGCAGCGTCAGCTGGCACACCAGCCGTTCGTTCCCCTCGGCGTGCTCGATGACGTTCCCGGCGAGTTCGAGCAGCGCGGTCTCGAACCGCATCCGCTCACCCGCGCCGAGGTCGGCGTTGCGGTGCCAGAGGTCGTCCACCGAGTCGTGCACCTCGTCCACGTCGTTCGGCGGCACGACGAGCAGCACGGTGCGCTCCCATGCCGGGCCGGAGATCGCCGAACCGTCAGCCGTGCCGTCAGTCACCATGCGCACATCCTCACATCTCGACGGCCGTCTGGGGCAGTGGGATCGCAGCACGACCACCGCTCGCTCGGCACCGGGGTGCGCTCAGGGGTGCCGATGCGGATCGTGGCCGGCGAGTGCCGCTCGCGTCCGAGCACGGAGGTCCCTGACGAAGGTGCGGTCGTCGGGCTCGAGCAGGTCCTCGGGGGCGGGCATCACCATGAGGGGCACGGCGGGAGCCAGGAGCATCTGAGCCGTGACGGGCGTCCCGCTCACGTCGAACGCGGGAGCGGCGACGACATCGGTGAGGCCGGCCTGGTTGAGCGCCGCCGCGTACTCGAGGAGGACGACCGCAGCGGCGTCACCGGTCATCACGGACCAGAACCCGTACAGGACGTACTTCATGGCGACGATCCTGTTCAGCCAGGTGTTCGCCCGGTCCGCGACGCGGACCGGTGGCTGACTCGGTCCGATGGTATGCGCCGCGACGTGCACGGGCTCGGTGCTTCCAGCTGCCCGGCGTCGTCCTCCGTCTCGGGGCTCGTTCCGCCGGCGGGAGGCCGTCAGCCGCCGTGTGCGCTGGTCACCACCGCGTGGAGGACGAGCGCACCGCCGAACGCCGCGAACCAGAACCCGCCGACGACGATGCCCGCGATCGCCAGCCCGCGGCCGCGCTCACCCGTCCGGCCGATCTGGACGAGCGCGATGACCGACACAACCAGTCCCACGACGTTGGCGACGAAGGCCAGCACGAACCCGACGACGGACAGGGTGTTGAGGCGGTCGGTGGGGTTCAGGGCTGTGGCGTGCTGTTCGACGGTGGGCATGGTGTCTCCTCCAGGGTGTGGTCGGACGACGTCCTGCGTGGTCCGTGTCATCAGCGTGCGCTCGCGGAGCGGACGGTTCGACGACCGTGCGGATGATGCCCGTCCTCCGTGAGCATGATCGTTCAGCCGCGGTACCACCCGGTCGGTGCGGTCGGCGTCGTCTCCGGAAGTCGACGCCGCTCCGCAGTTGCACGGACGCGCCCTGTGGGCGGCGTCCGCACCATGAGGCCGCGGTTCCGGTGGGACGGCAGCGTGCCGCCGGTGTTGATCGAAGCGACTGCGCCGACGACGTGCACGGCGCCGGCACCGACGAGCTCGTCCCCGTCCCAGGCGCCGAACACCCGCGCGTCCGGGTCGTCGAACACCCCGCGGAGCATCGGCGTGAGGTCCGGGTCGGTCATGCCGAACGCCTCGCGGATGATCCGTGCCCACGCCGGCGTCTCCCGCGCCGTCAGCTCCCGCACGTCGAGGTCCGTCTCGCCGGGGACGAACTCGTCGACCGGGCACGCGAACTTGGCCCACGCCGAGGTCCACGTCAGACCGCGCTCCGTGCAGACGGCGCCCCAGTCGTCCGGGACCACCTGGGGCGCGACGGCGATGAGCGCGGACTCCCGACCGGACTCCCGGAAGAAGGCGATCACGTCGTCCACGACGGAGCGGTCGAGCGGGACGTCGAACCCGAGGCCGAGGCTCTTGCTTCAGTACCCGGACGGATCATCGGCCATCGCCGCAGCCATCCCGCCACCGAACCTCGCGGTCCGGATGCCGAGCACCTCGCGGTCCGCAGCCGCTGCTCCGGCGAGGAAGCGGCGGAAGTACTCGCCCTCCGCTTGCTCGATCGACTGCACGTCGGCGATGGGGAGCGTTCGAAGTGACATGCGGGGCCTTCCGATCGGGAGCCTCCTGGTCGCGGCTCGGTGGTCGAGCTTGACGACGCCATCGCCGTCGGGACCTCCGTGCTCCCACCGGGATCCCGTCGTGGAGTCAACGAACCTGCAGCAGAACCGAGCACGGCCCAGGACGGGTGTGCTGGACGGAGATCGCGGCTCTGGGACGACCGGTCGTCCGCATTCGCCGAGCACGGCCGGTCACGCAACTGCCGGAGCCGCTGAGCTCCGATGTGACCGTCGACCATGTCGGGCAGCTTCCTGGAGCCCCCCTCTGGGTGGCGGCAGTGTGTGAGACGCGGGACGGCCACGAGGATGGACCGGACCACGCGAGCGCGTCGGTCGGAGAGGACATCGTGTCGGACGACAGCAGCAATGCCGGACTGCAGGCGATGATCGACCGAGCCGGGCGGATCACCGCCGAAGAGGCAGAGTCGCTCGACGTCGCATGGAAAGCCGACGAGGCCATCCTGCTGCCGGAACCGAGTGCTTCCCTCGCGATCCAGGGAGGCGCTGACGGGCGGATGGTCACGAACGCCGACCTCGTGGCCGCTTGGCAGCACGCGCTCGATGCCGCCGGCGCTGCGGGACGCGTCGCGGAGATCGAGGCCGCGCAGGAGGCCGGACGCGCGGTGCGGCACTCGGATGCGCGTCGACGCGACCGGGCGGGGGCAGAGGAAGCAGTCCGATCCGCGGTGCTCGCGAGCGGGGTGCGCGACCTCGTGTCCGACGACGAGTACGCCACGCTGACGGCCGCCTGGCGGAAGGTGCTCGGGGAGGTCTGACCCGTCGGCTGCTCGCTCTCCCCCAGAGGCCCTGACCACATGGTGTCGAGCCGGTGACCTCAGGAGCGGGCGACGCCGCGGAATCCGGGCTGGCCGTCCGTTGCCGCCGGCAGCGGCGTCCCCTCGACGTAGCGCGGCTACGCGAGTACGCGGGCGCCGTTCGATCGACGCGCGTGGAGCAGGTCGTCGCGGCCCGCGACCGTCACCGCCCTGTCCCGGGACGTCACACGCAGTCCGCTGGGGTCGACATTCGCCAGGGCGCCCCTCCAAGCAAGAAAACCCCGCATGAGCGGGGGTTTTCTGTGGCGGTACCGGTGGGATTTGAACCCATTGCCGTTGATCTGAGGGGGCGCGCCCGAGCATTCGATCGTTGTTATCACGGGCTTGTTGCGCACAGGTCGAGCCAGGTGAAGCCGTCCCCGGCCAGGTGTTGGTGCACCAAAATGCACCGCGGTCGCGGCCTCAATGTGCAGACCTAGTCCTGCGTAGCCGCTAGATCGCCTCTCAGGTCGCTCGCTCGCACACCGGGCTCGAGACCAGTCTGCGGACAGAGAGGATCTCTGCGCGATTCGGCGGGGACCTGCTGCGGAGGCTGGTGCCGTCGACCGGAGGGGAGGGGCTAGTCGATGGGTCTTTGTCAGCTTGAGAATAAGCCCTCGACGTCCACAGTACTCGTTCGTCTAGGCCGCGAGTGCGACCTGTGGGTTGATGATGGTCTCGTACTCGATCAGGGTCAACTTCCCCAGACCTCGCTGGCGCCGTTTCCGGTGGTAGGTGGCCTCGATGCAGGTGATGATCGCCAGTCGGAGCTCTTCCCGGGTCGCCCATCGTTTCCGGTTCAAGACGTTCTTCTGCAGGAGCGCGAAGAACGATTCCATCGCAGCGTTGTCCGCGCATGCACCGACTCGCCCCATCGACCCGAGCAGCCCGGCGTCGCCGAGCGCGCGCATGAACTTCTTCGACCGGAACTGACTCCCCCGATCCGAGTGCACGACCGTCCCGATCGGGTTCCGGCGCTGCACCGCCATCTGCAGAGCCGCGACGGCAAGCGAGGATCGCATGCGGTCACTGATTGAGTAGCCGACAATGCGCCGCGAGCAGGCGTCCTCGATTGCGCAGAGGTAGAGCTTGCCCTCGCCTGTCGGGTGCTCGGTCATGTCCGTCAGCCACAGCCGGTCCAGGTCTGGCGCCGTGAACGCTCGCCGGACCCGGTCGTCGTGCACCGGAGGACCGGCCTTGCGGTTCAGGCCACGCTTCTTACGTGCAGCGACCAGAGCCGCTGCTGGGAGCACAGCCGCCATACTCGGCGTTCCGAGACTCGTGGCCGGCCGCATGCAGGTCGTCGGCGATGAACCGGTACCCGAACGTCGGGTCGTCGCGGTGCGCATCGATCGCCGCGTTGGTCAGATGCGCATCCGCCCAGTCGCGGTCGGTCACCGGACTGGCGCGCCACCGATAGAACGCCTGCTTTGAAAACCCCAGCACCCGTCAGGCCACCGCGACCGGGATCCGGTCTGCGGCGAGTTCGAGGACCAGCGGGTAGATCATTTTGGGAGTTGCGACTGAGCGAAGTACGCCGCTGCCCGGCGGATCATCTCGTTCTCCTGCTCGAGCAGCCGAATTCGTTTCTGCGCTTACCGCAGCTCCGCCTGCTCCACCGCCTTCATCGACGGCGAGGCACTATCACCGATGCCGTCTTCACGATCCGCGAGCCGCAACCAGCGGGCTGAACAGGACTCGGACACACCGAAGTCGTTCGCGACCTGCCACACTGACGTCTCACCCTTCCGGGCGACCGCGATCACGTTGCGGCGGAACTCTTCCGGATACGCCTTCACCATGGCGCACATCCATCCAGCAGGAACCAACGCCCCTACCTCTCAGGAGTCAACCAAACCGACAGCAGTCCCATCTGAAGAGTGATCTTTGCTGAATAAGCGTTAAGCCCGTCGTGGAACTACCCCACCTGATCGGGCTTTCTCGAATGCGACCCCTGTATGGGGGTCTAGTCTCAGTGAAGCTTGCCCCTACTCTGCGAGAGCTGACAGCGACCCGTGCTGTCGCCTGACCTAGGGGGTCTCGTGCGCTCGTTGCTGCACAGTCCACGCAGAAGGAAGCACAGCATCGCTGTAGCAACCCTCAGCGCTCTCGCACTACTTGGCTCGCTCCTGGTGGCAACACCGGCGCAAGCCCTCAATGACACTGGCACTGGTGGCATGTTTGTGCCGTCGACCGGCCGCATACTCGACACCTTCAAGGGGACCGGCGGGTTCAGCACGCCGATGGAGGCGGGCAAGTACCGCACGATCAAGGTGGCGGGTCTCGCTGGCTTGCCCGATGACGGCTCGGTCGGCGCTGTCTCGCTGAACGTGACCGTGGGCTCCGCGCCGGGTAACGGCACGCTCTTCGGCCGTCCCGACACGGACAGCAACCGAACCACGATGGTGATCTACAACGGCAACCCGGGTGAGTACACGTCTAACAGCGCCACGGTCGCTGTTGGAGCGGACGGCACGATCCAGGTCATGACGGAGACCTCCGCACGGCTCATCTTGGACGTCCAGGGCTACTACACCGCGAACAGCGACGGCACCGCTGCCGGTGGATTCGTTCCCGTCGCCAAGCGCATTGTCGACACTCGCTCCGGCACGGGAGCGGCGAAGGCCGCAATCGCTCCGGGGAAGAGCATCGACGTGCAGATCACCGGCGCCAACGGTATTCCGGCAGGAGCGTCCGGCGTCGTGGTCAACCTCATCGCAGCGAACGCCACCGACGCTGACGGCTACCTCACCCCGTACGCGACCGGCGGCACGAAGCCCGCGAACTCACTGCACTACGCCCCATCAGCGAACACATCGATCCAGGCGCAGGTGCCACTGTCCGCGGCCGGGAAGATCACGATCGCGAACTCGTCGACGACCACGAACCTGCTGGTCGACCTGCAGGGGTACTTCACCGCCGCTGGCAAGGGTGGCGCGGTCTTTACTCCGGCCTACGGACGTGCGTATGACTCGCGTGCCTCGGGCAATACCGTGCTGGGCGAGCAGGAGACCAGGTCGATCCAAATCGCTGGGGCCGCCGGTGTCCCGGTTATGGGTTCCGGGATCACGGCCGTCGTGCTAACTCTGATCGTCGCGCACGGCGGTGGGGACGGATACGCCGATGTCTGGGCTGACGGCACCTCCAAGCCCAACACCACGGCGATCAACTTCAACACCAACGAGATTCAGACCAACACGATCACGGTCCCGCTCGGCGCGAACGGGAAGATCTCCCTCCGCAATGCCGCAAAGGCAACCAACTACGTCGTCGACGTACAGGGGTGGTACTCCAACCCGGCGGCTCCCAAGATAAACTGCCCCACGCCAGCAGGTACCTGGCTACTTAGCCGGCCGGCCGAAGGCGTCACCTGTACGGCGCAATTCCCGCCTGCTTCCGCCTCCGGGATCACGGGGTCAATCACCCTCGACGGTAACTTCTATGAGGACGTAGCACTGTCCGCAAGCGCCCCCGTCGAGCGTGCTATATCGATGCCGCTCGGTGGCAACCACCACCTGAGTGCCGCATTCGAAACCAGCGGAGCCGTTCATTCCACCGAGTTTGCGTTCGGCTTTGGGGATTGGACAACGGCGACGCTGTCGCCCGTGCCAGCTGCCGGGTCTGTAGTTCGCCCCGACTTCATCCTGGGCGTAAGTGCCGAAAATGACGGCATCCCCGATGCCGCCGTTGCCGAGTACACCATTGCCACAGATTCAGCGTTCACCAATATCGTGTGGAGTAGCCCTGCAGCTTCGGGCGCCGTCGAGGTGCCGATCGACGCGGTAGTCGACAAGACAAAGTACTGGTGGCGGGCGATTATCCGAGCACCTCGAGGCAACAGCGGTCCTCAGATTGAGCGTTCAGTTTTTGGTGAAATCACCGTTGACTCCGAGTCAGAAACCGACAACGGAGAGACTGCCGATTGGTTCGACGACACAACTGATGCCGCTCCGATCGACGACCCCAACTCGCCCGAAAACTCGAACATCTATATCTCACCTAACGACGCCACCGAAGGCCCCAGCACATCTACGTCACGCGCGGCCAGCGCCGGTACGTACATCACGCCGGCAGCCTGGCGCCCCTGCGGCTACAAGGACAAAGACAAGCTAGTATCCGAGTACACGCGTGTGAAGGCAACCTCTGGTTCTCACAAGATGAGCGGTTCCGTGGCTGACTTGCGGTGTGGAGATTCGACCTACGGCTACGTCCACATCCTTGAAGGAAAGATGCCAGCCTGGAACGGTCTTACTTTCGGGACAGTCAGCAATTGGCGCGATATCGCGCACTGGGCAACTACATGGGTGCTGCAGGATCCCGACCACAAGGTGTTTGTTCCAAAAAACCCCGCGAAGAAGTACAAGACAGACCGTTGGTGCTACGATCGAGACGTCTTCCTCAAGGACAAAAGAACAGGCAAAACGGTCAAAACGAAAAAGATCAAGGTAATCATGGGTGAAACCGGCGTTCGCATCATTACGAGCTACCCGACGGACAAGAGATGCGATTCAAAGTCTGCGAGCTAGCATGCGGCGAATAGGTCTGCAAGCTGAGCACCTAGAGCTACCGGTTCGAGAGCTTCCCGCAAACAGCGGCATACCCTTGCAAAATCTCCCTATTTCCACGTCGTTGCGCCAGCGCATAGAGGACTGGGACGGCTCCTTCCAGTCAGAGGAAATTGCCAATGATTTTGTCCGAGCTGGCCGCTTCATCGCCCGAGATATGCAACGCGAGTTGGGTGCAGGCTGGGTCGTAGTATATCTCGATAACAGGGACGTGACGCCGCTCGAGGTGCAACCTTCAGCGGACGATTTCTATTGGTCAAGTGATTCCTAGCTCGCCTATCATTCGCTCAATTTATTAGATGGCACTCAGAGGGCGCGATCCGTGTAGGGTCGCGCTCTCTGCTTAATGCAGGGTCGTCTCGGTCTGGCCGGTTACTGATTGAAATCGGTCCCGCAGCGACGTGCGCGTCACCTCTTATAAAAGAAGTAACGCCGGTCGTGATCGGTCTGCGTATCACCCGCCGCAGGGCGTCCTGACCTCCGGCTAACGCGGCCGCCATTGCCTTCCAGGCTGTAGGCACATGAACGCACCCCTCGCCAGCGCAGTGGCGTGTTTGCTGCTGACAGTCCGAACCCCAGCACCGCGGGGCCTCTGGCGGCCTTCCTCTTCGTAACCGTGGCAATCTTCGGCACGATTACAGAGGTCCTTCTCGACTAGAGCTGAGAAACCCGTTCCCGAGAGCGGGACGAGCTCGCTCGGAAGCAGATGGCGGGTCAGGCGATCAACGCGCCGACACCAGGCCGCCAGGCGTTGGCGGATCCAGGCCAAATGCTCCATCTAAGGCATATGCGACTTGTCTAAGGCACGTCGTACTGACGAGGCGCCGACCTGCAGAGTGGTGGCGCTGCCGCGGCCAAGCCTGCGCGCATGCGGTCAGAGATGATGCGCCCGTTCATAGACATGATCGTTCGGCTTCGCAACGACGAGGTGTGATGTGGTTGTCGTCGCGCGAGCTTGACCGAACACCACCAGACGAGCCCGACCCGCATCCGCGCTACGCCTCGTGGGAGGACGTCACGATCGGATTCGCCGGCCCGGGGCGTTAAAGACGGCCGCCCTGGGAGGTTTCCAGCCGTAGTACGCATCGCGCAGACCGTGCGCGATGCGTACGACACCGCGCACTGAGCGTTCGGGCGCGAGCACCCACCCACAACGCCGCCGCCCGTCTCGCGAACCCGACTCAGCGCGAGCACACAGGATGCGTCAGCAGTCCCTGTTCGACCAGGAACGTCGCGACCGGGAGCCCGCAGCGCGCGCACGCGCGTTCGCCCGGTCCCGGCCCCCTGGAGATCGACGGCACCGGCGGCATCCCTGAGAGCAGTCGCCGAGAGCTGCCCGTGAATGCGCCAGGGCCGCGCCGGTAGTCGGCGCTCGACGTCGTACTCCCGCTGCCGCCGGCAAGTCTCGCCTCGCGCTCCGACGCCCGCCGCGTGACCTCCGAGCGCTGCCCTGGTGTCAGTGGCTCGCGAACGCTGCCCCTCGTGAACCAAAAGTGCTTCACGCCAAAGCGCTTCTGCTCATGCCGCGACACCAGGCTCGGCCGCCGCATCGCGTTCAGCATGGCGATGACAGCCGCTCGTAGGGGTCCTCCTGGCGCGTCTGGCGTGACGCCCCCTACGGCGTCGCCGAACCGCGTGAGCAGGTCCGCGAGCAGATCGGTCGAGCGGACGTGCTCGTCCTTCGCGATCGGCCGGATCACCTCCGACCAGAGAAACCAGCGCCAGCGTTCGCCCGAGACCCGCACACCGACCGGGTCTTCGCCGGCAAGCCACGTCGGCCACTCCCCCAGCGCGGCCATCGCGGCAGCCCGCTCGCTGCTCGCCAACCACGCCTCGTGATCGCGCTCCCGCGCCCCCACGATCTGGTCTCGCAACGCCTGTCGAGCGGCCTCGTCGGCGGCCCGCCTGGCGGAGGCCGCTGCCTCACGGGCCAGGTGCGCGACGGTGGTGTCCCTGAGTTCGACGAGCTCCCGCGTGAACATCCCGTCTTCGAGGAGTCGCCACTGCGTCAGCGGCACGACGCGAAGCTGACCCTCCTCCTGCGCCAGGATCGTCGCCCGCCCGCTCGACCACGCCGTGCTCGTTGCGTACGCGACCTCCTCCGTGAGCGGATTGATCCAAAGCACCGGTGCCCCTGACGCCGCGATCTCCCGCTGGGTGGCGTTGAGGTGCATGACCCCACCACGCCACCGCGACTGCTCGCCGGTGTGGCCGAAGAGCCACACGTCGACGATGTCGTCCCGCCGGTAGGACTCATGCCGTTCCCGCCACGCCTCAACGCTGAGTGCGGAGTACTGCACTTCGAGCGCGAACTGCGCGCCATCGGGCAATCTCACCATGACGTCAGCGATCCGCTCGCGGGCATCGTTCGACGGGTGTTCCTCGATCGCGGTGGCTCCGGGCATCGCCCATCGCGCCCACCGGGCCAGGAGCCCCTTCGCGAGCACATGGTGCATCCGCTCGGCACCGTGATCGACACCCTTCGCCAGATGCCGGTACCCATCCCGCCGACCCGCCCTGCTCCGGTCGACCGTGGTGAGCTCCGGCGATGGGCAGCCCGGCACCGGACACATCAGCTCGCTCTTCGTCGGTGCCCGTCGAGCCTCGGCTGCACCCTCGGGAAGTAGCACGAGCCCACGTGCGCCGTCACGCCGCGCGGCATAGATGAACCGCCGCTCGCCTTCGTGCACGAACGTGGCATGGTGCTGCGCGTCTTCGTCCGACATCCCCACTCGCGCATCGTAGATCTAGGCGCTGACGATGTCGCCGGTGACCGATTCAGTCCTTCGGACGATGCAGCCGCTCGTCGCCCATCCGTCCATGGCAACCGGACGCGCTGCCGGCCTGGTGACTCGCATCGTCCGCGTCCGCAGACGGACACAGCCTCCGGCCACTGCAAGGGGTGCGACTCACGCCGACGGTAATGGCCCTTAACGCAGCTTTTCGGCGCAAGGGTGACGCGTGCAGCTGTTGCGTGTGAGCGGCGCAAGGTCACGGCGAACCAACGATCTCGGCCTATTCAGTCGCTGACTGGCTGCCAGGCTCGTGCTTCTGCACTCATCGCCTTCCGCGCCGCCTTCAGCCGCGCGAGCTTCTTCGGGTTCTTGTCTAGGTTGATCACGGGCGTGAAGCGCCGGATCAACTCAGTCTCGACATCGACGAGCGGGGTGCGCATGCCCTCCGGCCTCGGCCAGACTGCGAGCGTGAGCCGGGCGTGCATCCACGCCGTGAGCTTCGCATCGCCGTCGCCAGCAAGCCCGTACATGCTAAAGTACCCCGGGTTCTTGAGGCTGCGCGGTACACTGTGCAGGTCGAGTTCGTCGCGCAGCAACGCAGCGAACGACCTCCGCACCGTGGATCCGCCGGTGCGCGCGATGCTGTCTGGCAGCGCAGCGAAGTGGTCGCCGAGATCGCGCGAGACGAAGCTCTTTCCGGCCTTGCCGATGTACAGCGGGAGGTCCAGCGATGCAGACGGGTGCGCATCAGAGACGATATCCAGGTCCTGGTACGCCTGCTCGTCGCCGAAGAACGCGTAGAGGCCCGGTCGCGCTGGCACGTACATCGGCGCATCGGTGATGCTCCAGCGGGTACTGGTGCTGGTCAGCGCTGCAGCGGCATCCGCGGCGAAGCCTGAGAGGCTACCTGCGCTGGTCACTGAACCTACGCAGCCTTCTCGTCGGGCGCTTCAGCCTGGTCGGACTTGTCCTTGAGCACGATCTCCTGCGTCTCGTAGTGTCCGAGGCCGCCGCTCGTGTCGACGGTCACGACGACCTCGACGACGACCTTGGTCCCCGTCTCGTAGTAGTGGTCGTTCACGTTGTCGAGGAGAGCCAGGCCGGGCGCTTCCCCCTCACCGTTCAGAACTGCCCAGGGGAAATCGCTTTTATGTGTGTAGCCCTCGAGGTACAGCTCTGCGTCGGCGCGACCGACGAAGATGCCGTCCCGCGGCGGCTCGGCCCGCTCGAAGACGAACTCCGTCAGCTGGTCGATCACGGTGATCTGGGCGGTTTCCATCCAGGGCAGTTCGAACTCGACGAAGTCCGGCATGCCGTAATCACCGCCAGCAACGACCGTCTCCTCGATCGGGACGTTGACCAGCTCGAAGAGCGAGTCCGTGGCGACACGGACGCGGGCTGCGTGCTCTGCATGGTCGGCGTGCTCGTCTGCGGCCTCACGAGCTGCGAAGGTCGTCTGCGCGATTTCCACCCTGTCTTGCGCGATGCTTCGCGCATCGAGATCGTCGAGAAGGTCCTGATGGAGCGACTTCAGCCCCTCTGCGAGGAAGCCGTGATCGTTCGTGACGAAGATCAGCTTCTCGTCCTCGGGCATGTCCTCGAGCACGGCCAGCGTCGTCTCCCAGATCACGGCGTCTCGGAAACCCGTCGACCAAGAATCGCTGCCCACCTCGAGGAACGGGCGTCGGGCCGCGAGGTCACGCGCGACGAGGCTCTCGGTGACGTCGGAAGGCACAGGCGCGACCTCGACACCGTCGGATGCGACGAGCGCGTCGAAGCTCGCGTCGATCTGACCCTGCATGTCGTTGAGGTTCTTCCCGAGCGCTGTGGCCATAACGTCGACGTCGACCGGATTGCCTCGCATGTCCTCGATCGTGGCATCGAGCTCCTTGCGGTGCTTCTTCAACCACGCAGATTGCTGCCGTCGCAGTTCATCGATGACGACCTTCGGAAACACGACTCTGTATCGGCCCGCTGCAGCGGCGGCGAGGAGATCCGTTCCGGGGTTGTTTCGCATCCAGGGGTCCCGGTGCACCGCGTTGGTATCGATCAGGACGACGGTCATGGGTTCATAATGCCTGATCACGTTCATGCGCCGCACGATTGCCGCAGGGATACGGCACCGGCGACGCTTCAATTGCGATAGTCGGGCCGATCGGTCAGCAGTTGGTCGTGCCGTCCGCACCGTTGCTGGTGCGGCAGCCGCCCCAACCGGAGCCAATCATGCCGCCGCCACCGCCGGGGGTTCCGGTCGAGCCCTTCGCCCCACCGGAGGACGACGAGCCATCGGACGAGTCCGAGCTGTAGCTAAATCCGCAGCTGTGCGACGACGACGAGCCGCTCGCCTACGAGCTGGCACTCTGGCGCGCAGCGGCAGCAGCCTGTGCTGCAGCGGCCTGCCGCGCAGCCTCGGCCGCAGCGGCTACCTCCTCCTCAGCCTTCTTCTTCGCGGCAGCCGCGGCCTCGGCCTTCTTCTGCGCGTCGATGCGGGCGTTCTCTCGCAGTGGCTCCGTCGGTCGACCGAGCCACTCGCAGCTCTGCGGGTACTCCTCTGGATCCGAAAAGCTTGCGGTTACTCTTGCGGTTACTTCACCGAGAGGAACGACGATGCCCTGATGAGAGGTGGTTTCTCACCAGGGCATTTGTCGGGCTGACAGGATTTGAACCTGCGACCCCTTGATTCCGAGGGGTTCGAGCCCCGGTCCTGACCGAGCGCCGTCAAAAGACCCCAGCCTCAAGCCCCCGGTCCCGACCCAGCGCCCCAAATGCCCCAGCCTCGTGTCTGCGAGCGCGCAGCGGCGCTGGCGACCTTCGGTCACATCGCGCAGTACCGGTGCAGTCGAGGAGTGGCGCGCTTCAGAGAATGCACCAGATGTGCACCAGAGCCACTCCCCGGAAAGAAGAAAACCCCCGCGTGAACGGGGGTTTTCTGCGGCGGTACCGGTGGGATTTGAACTCAAAGGTCGCCGTTGATGGCGTCATGACGAATCGGTGACAGCCCGAGTTGCCGGGTCTCACCGGCTTGATCTGATCACGAGCCGCTGTTCCATCGACCCCGCGTTGTGGGCAACGCGTGGGCACCCCCGCCGGTCGTTGCCGTGACGCCGCGACACGCCTACGTCTCAAGGGAACACGACCTCCCCAACTACACCAAGATGAGCGCATGTCGAGCTTCACGTCAACGAGCCTCCCCGAAGCAGTCAGCAAACTGCTTCGCCTCAACCACTACCGGGTTGAAGGGCCAGTGCAGATCCACGGGTCCGAGATCGACCTAGTCGCGACCTCGCTCACCGACCCGTTCGCCGCGAAGCTCTACATCGAGGTCACCGTCGAGTATGTCAACACAGCCAAGCTCGGCAAGGATCTGACAAAACTAGTGATGATTTCTCAGGTCGACCCCACCGCGCGGACACTCATTGTCAGTTCCACCGGCTTCACGGTGAATGTTCGCGAGCGGGCTGAGGCAGCTAACGTGATGACGCGCACGTACGACGAGCTGTTCAAGATGTTTGAAAAATTTGAGCCATACGTTGACCAGTTCCTTGGTGACGGGCACGTCGCCAAGGAACTCCAGGAGCTGAGCGAGCGGTATCAGCCTCCGCACTTGGACGACTCGCACGGGCGTGACGCGGCACTTGGATGGCTAGACGGATGGCTCGATCAAAGTTCCGGCAGCGAGTCGTGGCTCATCATCGTCGGTGAATACGGAACTGGTAAAACCGCGCTCACTCGAATAGTCCAGCAACGATGGCTCGAAGCCTACAAATCGGACCCCGAACGCCCAATCCCACTTCGTATCGAACTTGGCAACTTCACCAGGCAATTCGATGCACAGGGGCTACTCCACCACTTCCTCGACCACAACGGGCTGAGCCACCTTTCCATCGACTTCCTGTGGTCACTAATTCGATCTGGTCGAGTCGTACTAATCCTCGATGGCTACGACGAAATGGCTCAATACCTCAACCAGCGCGAGCGACGCGAGTGCCTGAAGACGCTTGCCGAATTGACATCAGACGGAGCACGAGGCCTACTCACCAGTAGACCCAACTACTTCTCGGAGAACGAAGAATTCGCGTTGTTCGATCACCTCTACCGAGGCCTCGAACTTCGATCGGGCTACCTCGAACAGGAAGCAGAAGACCTTCGGGTCCGGGAAGCGCAAATAGACTCATTCATTGAGCGCAGCCTTCTCGATCGCTACGAACGCAGCCTGCAGGACTTGACACCGACGCAGACTCAGGAACTCGTCCGCGAGATTCTCCGCGATCAACCTCATGTCGCTGACACCGTTCTTTCCATCCTCGACCGCGTGTTCCGGTCCACCGAAGAGGGGGCAAGCCTGGCCCTCTCTGGCAAGCCGGTGATTATTAGCTACCTCGTGGAAGTCGCGACATCTCTGCAGGATGACAACACCAAAGCAACGAAAGACCTCGGGCACATGTCCGAGTGGGAGGTTTACACGCTCGTCCTTGACAAGCTCGCATTGCGCGACTTAGAGCAGGTGGGGCTTGTGAGCGTTCCGGACAGACGTCGGTTCCTGCAGGAGCTGGCCCTGTGGCTCACGCGGACAGGGAGTACCTATTGTGGCGAGGACGAATTTCGCGCGCTCGTCGCTGAAACGTTCTCGCACACTCTTCGGCGTAATCAGTCTGACCAGCGTGCCAGCGAGGCTGAGCAGTTGTTCGAGGACCTGCGAAGGTCTGGAAGCTTGAGCCGTGATACAGCCCGTTCACGAGGTTGGCGCTTCTCGCATAATTCTCTGCGCGAATTCTTGGTGGCAGAACGACTGCTTGATGACCTAAAGAAGAAGCGCCCGTTGGTTGCGACGGTACCAATCTCTGATGCCATGCGGGCGTTTGTAGCATCTCGGAAAGCGGACGAGATCGCCGAGCTTCGAGATGCCCTGACCGATTCCTGGGCAAGCCGACAGGGCGACGAGCAACCCGGCGCATACTTCACCCTTTTGTTTGACGCGCTCAATAAGAATCAGCGTCCATCGAGTGACCCCAGTTGGCATGCACTGAAAGAGATAGCCGGAGACCAGCCTGCCGCCAACTCGACACAGCTTTCATTTGTAGCCCTTTCTACGGAAAGAAACCCCGCGCAGCTCGAAGGCGCGAATTTCTCCTCAGCGGAACTTTCCAGGGTTTCCTTCGATTTTGCAGGCCTTCGCAATGCTACGTTCAACCAAGCCCTACTCGACGGCGTGACTTTCCGCTCTGCCGACCTAGCCGGAGCCTCATTCAAGGAAGCCCTGCTCTTCGAGGTGTCATTCGCCGACACGGACCTCCTCGGCGTAGATTTCCTCGGCGTTGACGATTCGATCTCGCTTCTCGTGGAGGACCCGTCTGAGGATGGTGCGCGGCAGCGCCTTAGCGGCAATCAGGCCCTGGGTTACCTCCGCCACCTAGGAGCGCGTACAGCAGATATTGATCCCATCCTGGTGTGGATCAATCACCCAAAATTCGCGATTGTGGAAAAGATCGCAAGCAAGCTTCTGGAAGATTCCCAACGACAGCGACGTGGGTTGGTACAACGTGGCGTTGCCGCGATCGACACCCGATTCGCACGTCGGTTCGTTGAGTTCCTTGAGCGAGAACAATTTGTCCGCTCACCCGGCGGGAGGAGCGAAATACTCGAGGTAACGCAGGCTGGGCGTAACGCACTCGGCCCGATCGCGACGCGATCCAGCCTGGACCTGCGCTTCGTTGCGTTCCTTGAGGCGGAATTGAGCTAGCCCAATTCAAGCCCGATGCGCCCCTAGTCGAGCGCTACAGGCCGCTGAGAGAGGCCATCGCCGAACTCGATTGGGCGAGCGCGTATGCGCGCCTCGAGGACGCCGACATGAACACCATCCGAGCGGCATCCGACGGCTACATTCGAGGCGATGGGGCTCTGTTCTGATGGCGTCGATCAGCTCCTACAAGTCCGGGAAGGGTGAGCAGCGATACCGGGTTAGGTATCGCAAGCCGGACCACACGCAAACCGACAAGCGGGGCTTCCGGACCCGACGAGAGGCGGAGCGATGGCTTGCCGAGAACGAGGTGGCGAAGGCAAGAGGCGAGTACCTGGATCCTCGCGACTCGCGCGTTACCGTTGCACAGCTCGCAGACGCCTGGCTGGCTAACCAACCGCATCTCAAGCCATCCTCACGCCGTCCGATCGAGATCGCCTGGCGGTTGCACGTCGCGCCCTTCTGGGGAGGAGTATCGCTGACTGCGATTCGCCACAGCGACGTGCAAGCATGGATTACCCGCCTCAGCCTTGGGGAGTCCACCGGGCGGCCGCTCGGTGCCACGTCGGTGATCCGTGCGCACGGCGTCCTCGCCTCCATCCTCGACAGCGCGGTGAAAGATCGGCGTATCCACTCAAACCCCGCCCGCGGGATCCGACTGCCTAGGAAGGTTCCGAAGGCTCGCGCCTATCTCAGCCATCAGCAGGTGGAGGCGCTCGCCGCCGAGAGCGGCGCGCACGATCTGCTCGTGCGGTTCCTCGCCTATACGGGACTGCGCTGGGGCGAGGCGACTGCTCTCCGAGTCCAGGATCTCCACCTCCTGCGTCGTCGCGTCCTGGTGAGGTCCAACGCCGTGAACGTGGGAGGCGTCATCATCCCCGGCACCCCGAAGTCTTGAGACGCGCACGGTTCCGATCGCACGCTTCTTCTGCGAGTCGCTGGCGCGGGCTTGCGGAGGCCGTGCGCGGGACGCCCTCGTCTTCGGTAACGGTCGGGACTACCTGCGCCAGCCGGACTCCCGACGCGGCTGGTTCAAGGCCGCTCGGGCTCGCGTCGTCGCCGTCGATCCCGACTTCCCGTCGCTCACCCTTCATGACCTCCGACACACCGCCGCTTCACTAAGCGTCGCGACCGGGACGAACGTCAAAGTCATCCAGCGGATGCTGGGCCACGCGTCAGCTGCGATGACGCTCGACACCTATGCCGATCTGTTCGACAACGACCTTGACGTTGTCGCCGATGCGCTCGATCAGGCCAGATCCTCGGCGGTTGTGGGCGGAATGTGGGCAGACATGCCAGCCCTATGACGAAGGCCCCGCCCAGATCCGCACGCTGGTGCGGATCTGGCGGAGCCTTCTCGGGCGGTACCGGTGGGATTTGAACCCACGGTGGAGTCGCCCCCACACATGTTTTCGAGACATGCTCCTTAGGCCGCTCGGACACGGTACCGGGAGAGACTTTACACGATCCGGGAGGCCCGTGACGACACCCCACGCGCCTCCCCTCCACACACGCCCAGGTCCGCGGCCTCCTCCCCCAGAGCGCCACGACCGTGATCACGGACCGAGCCTCCGCGCGTACCGTCTCCGCCATGAGAACGCGCACCCTCGTCGCCCTGCTGTCCTCCGTCGTCGGCGCAGCCGTCGTCAGCGGAGCCGCCGGCATCGGCGCACGGGCGGGCATCCGCGGGCAACGGGCAGCGTCCCAGCGGATCGTCGACATGCTCCCCGTGCACGCCGACTGGTGGCGCGAACGCCTGCACCACGACGGCCAGCTCACCTACGTGGCGATCGGTGACTCCGCGGCGCAGGGGGTCGGCGCGACGGCTCCGGGTCGCGGGTACGTCGGCCTGCTCGCTCGTCGCATCCGACACCGTTCGCGGTTGACGGTGCGGGTCGTGAACCTCAGCGTGTCCGGTGCGACGACGTGGGGGGCGAAGCAGCACCAGCTCCCGAAGCTGCACCAGTTCACCCCGGACGTCTGCACGGTGTCCATCGGCGCCAACGACATCGCGGACTTCCACCCGGACAAGTTCGAGCGGAACATCCGGGCGATCTACGGAGCCGTGCCGTCGCACGCGATCGTCGGGGAACTCCCGTGCATGTTCGTGCCGGACCGGGAGCGCAAGGTCGCGGTCGCGAACGAGATCATCCACCGGGTCGCGGGTGAGCTCGGTCTGACCGTGGCACCGCTGCACGCGATCACGAAGCGTGTCGGCATCCGGCGCACCTTCTTCAACACGTACGGCGACCTGTTCCACCCGAACGACCGCGGGTACGAGATCTGGGCGAGCGCCTTCGAACCGGCGGTCGACGCACGGGTGGACACAGTGGCCGCCATCCGTCGGTACCTCTCCGCGCGGGAAGCCGAGGAGCTCGGGAGTCAGGCCGGGGACGTCGCGCACGCCCGTGCCGAGCAGGACACCGACGACGCCGCGGTGCTCGACACGGCGAACCGACCGAATCCACTCGACCGCCTGCGTCAGCGTGTCACCGGCTCGGTCCCGCTGCCGGGTCCGCACGCCAGCGGCGACCGCGATGAGGAGGGCTCCGACGACCGAGCCGACGAACCGACCGATGTCGGCCGAGCCGACCGGACCGATGTCGGCGGAGCCGACCGGACCGATGTCGGCGGAGCCGCCTAACCTCGTCCCATGGCCCGTCCCCAGTCCTCGTTCCGCTGCACGGAGTGCGGGTGGACCAGCATCAAGTGGGTCGGTCGCTGTGGCGAGTGCCAGTCGTGGGGGACGGTCGAGGACGCCTCGGCGGCGACCGCCAGCACCCGTGGGACGGCGTCGATCGCCGTCACCGGCAACCGCATCGCCCGGCCGATCACGGAGGCCCGCGGCGGTGCCGTGCAGCGCTGGCAGACCGGCATCGGCGAGTTCGACCGCGTGCTCGGCGGCGGGATCGTCCCCGGGGCCGCGGTCCTGCTGAGCGGCGAGCCCGGGGTCGGCAAGTCCACGCTCCTGCTCGAGGTCGCGTCCCGTGCGGCCTCGATGGGCAAACGCGTCCTCTACGTCAGTGCGGAGGAGTCCGTCGACCAGGTGCGCCTCCGCGCGGAACGCACCGGCGCCATGCACGACGAACTGTTCCTCGCGAGCGAGGTCGACCTCGGCGTCATCCTCGGCCAGATCGAACAGGTGCAGCCGGACCTGCTCATCGCCGACTCGGTGCAAACGATCTCGTCAGCGTCCGTCGACGGCATCGCCGGTGGGACGTCGCAGGTGCGCGAGGTGGCCTCCACGCTCATCCGGGTGGCGAAGCAGGCGGCGCTCCCGGTCCTCATCGTGGGTCACGTCACGAAGGACGGCACGATCGCCGGACCCCGTCTGCTCGAACACCTCGTCGACGTGGTGTGCCAGTTCGAGGGCGACCGCCAGACCGCACTCCGGTTCGTCCGGGCTTTGAAGAACCGGTTCGGACCGACGGACGAGGTCGGCTGCTTCGACATGGCGGGCGACGGCATCCACGAGGTACCCGACCCGAGCGGCCTCTTCATGTCCCGCAACGGCGCCCCGGTGTCCGGCACGTGCATCACGGTGGCGATGGAGGGACGGCGGGCGCTGCCGGTCGAGATCCAGGCCCTCGTGGTCCCCAGTTCGGCACCGCAGCCGCGTCGCGTGGTGAACGGGGTGGACGCATCGCGCGTGGCCATGCTCCTCGCGGTGCTCGAACGACGAGCCGGCATCAAGCTCTCGGACGCCGACGTCTACGTCTCGACCGTCGGCGGCATGAAGCTCACCGAGCCCGGCGCCGACCTCGCCATCGTGTTGGCGCTCGCGAGTGCGGCCCGTGACCGCCCGTACCCGCACACGCTCGCTGCCGTGGGCGAGATCAGCCTCGCCGGCGAGATCCGGACGGCGACCGGCGCGAAACAGCGCGTGGCGGAGGCGGGACGACTCGGCTTCACGACGGTCCTCGGAGCCGACGCGGAACACCTCCGGGAAGCCCTGCGGGTCGCGTTCTCGATGACGAAGTCCCCGCGGGAACGCGAGCTCGACGCCGCCTTCTGACCGCGCGAGAGGACCGACGCCGTCACGGTCGCTGGTCGCCGACGACCACCTCGCCGGTGTCCGTTCCGGTGTTCACGTCGTCCTCGATCCCGGTGCCCGCGACGGCGGAGGCGAACCCACGCCGGTCCCGCGTCGCCCACACGCCGATGACCGCTGCCACGGCGAGCGCGAACGCGATCAACCCGGAGAACGGCAGCCCGCTGGCGGTGAGCGCCGACCACCCGCCGGAGCCGAGCGCCCACCGCACCAGCCGAGCCGCGCCTCCCGGGACGGGCACCGGCCGGAGCCGCACGACGTGCTCACCGAAGGTCCGCCCCGACACCAGGACGATGACGAGCTGCAGCGCGGGGGCGGTGACGGCGGCGACGATGCCGAGACCGACGGCGAGCGGCCCGCCGTCCGGCACCCCGAGCAGCGCGAGGCCGACCGAGGTGACCGACGTGAGCAGGCCCGTCGTGAACCAGATGGCCAGGACGTCGGCGAGGATGCCGAAGAACCGCCGGCCGGCCGTGACCGGTCGCGGCACCCGGGCCTCCTCCGTCGTCCGCGCCGATCCGGCGAGCAAGCCGACGACCGGTGCGAAGAGCGTGCCGAGCAGGGCCCCCGCGGTGTTCGCGATGAGGTCGTCGACGTCGAACAAACGGTAGGCGCACGGGTACAGGAACCAGTCGCCGGTGAGCTGCGTGAACTCGATGAGCAGCGACAGCACGAAGCCCGCGGCACCGCCGACGAGGAGGCCCGCGACGAGTCGGCGGCGGAGCACCGCGTGCCGGACGAGCGCACCGAGCGGGACGAACAGCAGCACATTGAGGAGCACCTGCGCCACGGCGGGGTTGCCGAGCACCGACCGCGGGCCGGTGATGCCGCCCTCGCGGACGATGTCGCCCACGAAGGTGAACGGCTGCAGCTGCGGCCGGGCAGCGGCACGGCAGACGGCGGCGACGTCGTCGGGCAGCGGGAGGAGTGTGTAGGTCACGAGCGCGAGCGCGTAGACGAGCGTCCCGAACGCGAGCAGGCCGCGTCGGACGCCGAGCTTCCCGTGTCGCCGGTACTCACGCGCGGCCCACGGGACCAACCCGGCGACGGCGAGCACGGCGCCGAGGGCGAAGGCGATGACGCCGGGCACGATCGATCCCATGGACCGACGCTATCCGGAGGGACCCGGTCCGGTACGGGACCGGTCGTTACGCGCGCAGTGCCGCGAGCAGGTCGGCGGGTTCGGCCTGCATGGTGTGCGGACCGGCGATGTCGAAGAACACGCCTTCGAGGGAGTCGAGGTGCGCGGCCAGGAACTCCTCGAGCCGCTCGGCGTCGTAGACCATGACCTGCCGGAGCTTCTCCCCCGGCACCATCGCGGTGTAGGCGTCCGCCGACGAGAACAGCAGCAGGATGCGCTTGTCCGACCCTTCCCGGCCGAACACCCGGACCTGCATGTCCTTCTTCCCGGTGACGAGCCGCGGGACGATCACGATGTCGTTGCGCAGGGCGTACGCCACCGCGGCGACGTCCTGCTTCGCGAGGGCCTCCTCGAGCTGTTCGCTCCGGAAGCGCTGTTCCTTCTGTGCCATCGCCCCTAGTCAAGCAGCCGGACGCTGCACGCGGGGTATCCGCTCAGGAGGCGCGTCCCGCCTGGACGGCATGCGTGCGGCACCGGAGGTCGGCTGTGAAGGCATCGGTCTCGGGGGCGAGCTCGTCGTCCGGCGCGGACTGCACCAGGACGCCGATCGCCGGCGCGAGCACGAAGCTCGACGTGGCCGCCATGCCGTAGTCGTCGACCGACGGCACGTCCACCCGGTCCGCGAGCCCGGACTGGGCGAGCGCCGTCGCGTAGTCGAGCACGGCGTACGCCGCCTCGTCGCTCGTCATGACCGAGGCGACCCCGTAGATGAGGTACTTCATGGCCCAGCCCTTCGTCGATGGCCGTGACGCTACGCGGGGAGTCCGAGGGCCAGCCTGCGATGATCCTGTAGGCGCACTCAGGCCGACCCTCGGAGTGAGAACTCAGCCAACGCCACTACCTTCGGACCAATCGCAATCGCGGGAACTCTCGTTGTACGGCCGAAGGGCTGTTCCTGATGGGGAAGCAGCTTCCATGCCGGCACCATCGCCCACCCTCTACCGACCGACCACCGCCCGGACCCCGGGAGCGCCGACACCGACGTCGACGTACAAGGACCTGCTCGAGCGCGTCCGCACCGAAGGCCTGCTGGAACGCCGTGTCGGCTTCTACTGGGCCGTCTTCAGTGTCCTGACCGTCCTCACCGCCGCGACCTTCGTCGTGTCCGCCATGCTCGGGGCCTCCTGGTTCCAGCTCATCCCGGCCGCGGTGCTCGGTGTCCTCTTCACGCAGTTCGCGTTCCTCTCGCACGAGGCCGCGCACCGACAGATCTTCGCCTCGCGCAAGTGGAACGACCACGCGGGCCGCTGGCTCGGCGTCTTCGTCGTCGGCCTGTCCTACTCGTGGTGGATGAACAAGCACAACCGCCACCACGGCAACCCGAACACCATCGGCAAGGACCCGGACATCGCGCCCGACGGCGTCGTGTTCATCGAGGAGGACGCCGTCGAGCGTCGCGGACTCCTCCGCCGCCTCGCGATGGTCCAGGGCTGGGCGTTCTTCCCGCTCCTGACCCTCGAGGGCGCCAACCTGCACTGGCTCTCGATCCGCGCCGTCGTCACCGGCAAGGCCGCGAAGGGCACCCCGCAGGAGCGCCGGTTCGAGGCCGTCCTGCTCCTCGCGCGCTTCGCCCTGCTGGCCTGGTTCGTGTTCGCCGTGATGCCGCTCGGCATCGGGTTCGCCTTCCTCGGCGTCCAGATGGCGGTCTTCGGCGTGATGATGGGCGGGTCGTTCGCACCCAACCACAAGGGCATGCCGGTCATCGCCGAGGGTGCCAAGATCGATTTCTTCTCGCGCCAGGTCCGGACTTCCCGTAACATCACTGGTGGCGTGTGGGTGGACCACCTGCTCGGTGGCCTCAACCACCAGGCGGAGCACCACCTGTTCCCGAGCATGGCGCGGCCCAACCTGCGTCGTGCGAAGGCCCTCGTGCGTGAGCACTGCGAACAGCACGGGGTCCCGTACACGGAGACCACGATCTTCCGCTCCTACGGGATCGTCGTCCGGTACCTCAACCGGGTCGGTCTCGCAGCGCGCGACCCGTTCACCTGCCCGATGGTCAGTGCCTACCGATTGCACTGAACCTCTGATCTCCGTCGCCCCGCTCGATGCCGGGTGCCGCACACAACTCGATGGCAACGTCGTCGAAACCCGCGGTGGTGGAATTCTCTCGCCGCGCACGTAAGAAAGTAAGGAACGCCGAAATGGCAACTGGAACTGTCAAGTGGTTCAACAACGAAAAGGGCTTCGGCTTCATTGCGCCGGACGACGGCAGCGCTGACGTCTTCGCCCACTTCTCCGCGATCGGTGGCAACGGCTACAAGTCGCTCGAGGAGAACCAGAAGGTCGAATTCGAGATCACCGAAGGCCGCAAGGGCCCGCAGGCGGAGAACATCACCGTCATCGGCTGACCTCGGTCATCGTGAGCGCCGGGTCGGAGGAGCAATCCTCCGGCCCGGCGCTTCGTCGTCCCACCGAAGTCCGGCGCTTCGTCGTCCCACCGACGCCCGGCGCCCATCAGCGGGCGACGACCGGCCGCCTCACTCCAGCACGAACTGCACCGACTCCGCCGACTCGATCTCCCCCACCGCGACCTGCAGGTGGTAGCTGGCCCCGCCCGCCGGCACGGCCGCCCGTGCGGCGTCGCACGTCGTGGCCGACGACCGGGTGCGGTCCCAGGTGATCGCCGGCGTCGTCAGCTCCTGACCCGGCTTGAGCGTGACGTCCTGGTTCGTCCCGCCGGTCTGGCAGTCCTTCGACGTCCAGTACTGCTCGGTGCCGGACGTGATGGTGAGCACCTGCTGCGCCGACCCGAGGTCCATGTGGCAGGAGTTCGACCCGGTGTTCTCGATGGTCATGGCGATCTGCGGGTCGTCGGTGGCCGCGTAGACGCGCTCGTCGACGACGGGCGTCAGCGTGATCTGGTCCTCGGCGCACGCCGCTCCGTCCTTCCGCGCCGGAGCGGACGACGCCGGAGCGGACGACGCCGCTACCGACGACGACGGAGCCGACGACGACGGGGCGGACGACGCTCCAGCGGCTGGCGTCACGCCCGCGCCGGGGGCGGCGGACGACGCGGACGGGGATGCGGTCGGTCCCGCGCCGGGAGCCCCGTTCCCCCGTCCGACGACGATGAGGACGACGACGACCACGACGAGCAGGACCACCCCGAGCACGAGGGCGCGGCGGCGCCAGTAGACCCCGGGGCGCTCGGGACCGACGGGGTGGCGGATCGACGACATGCGCACAGGGTAGACACCTGCACGGCACGTGTCGGGGACCCCCGCCGAGGCAGGGGTGGAGCCGTCAGAGGATCTTCAGCATGCGGGTGTTGCCGAGGGTGTTCGGCTTGACCCGGGCCAGGTCTAGGAACTCCGCGACCCCTTCGTCCGACGAGCGGACGAGTTCGGCGTACACCTCGGGCGGGACGACGGTCTCGCCGATCTCGAGGTACCCGTGCTTCGCGAAGAAGTCGACCTCGAAGGTCAGACAGAAGATCCGCGCGATGCCGAGCTCCCGGGCGTCGTGTTCGAGCGCTTCGAGCATGCGGTGGCCGACCCGCTTGTGGATCCAGTCCTGGTCGAGTGCGAGCGTGCGGACCTCGGCGATGTCGTCCCAGAACACCGCGAGGGCTCCGCAGCCGATCGGCACGCCGTCCGGCCCCTCGGCGATCCGGAACTGCTGGATCGAGCCGTACAGGACGACGTTCTCCTTGCCGAGCAGGATCCGCCGGTCGACGTACGGCGCGATGAGCCGCTGGATGTGCGGGACGTCGGACGCCAACGCGGGGCGCACCAGGATCCCGTGCTCGTCCCGTTCGGAGAACGCATGCCGTCCGTGCTCAGTCATCCGCCACAGCCTACGGCGCGGGCGACGATCGGGCGCGTCATCGGGGGACACACACCGGGACGGCCCACAGGCGCACCGGCCTACCGTCCCAGGTACACCAGTACGACGAGCAGGAGGAGCACCAATGCCCCAGATCATCGAGACCGTCGACGTCAACGTCCCCGTGCGTGCGGCCTACGACCAGTGGACCCGCTTCGAGGAGTTCCCCACGTTCCTGGACGAGGTCGAGAAGATCGTCCAGGTCGACGACACCACCACCGACTGGACCGTCAAGGTCGCCGGCCAGGAGCGTTCGTTCCGCGCCCTCATCACCGAGCAGCACCCGGACGAGCGTGTCGCCTGGACCGTCAAGGACGGCGAGACCGAGCACGCCGGTGTCGTCACCTTCCACAAGCTCTCGGACGCCGAGACCCGCGTCACCGTGCAGATCGACTGGGAGCCCTCGGGCATCCTCGAGAAGCTCGGCTCCGCGGTCGGCGTCGGCGGCCACGCCGTCAAGAAGGACCTGCAGAACTACAAGGAGCGCGTCGAGGCGGCCCCCACGGCCGACGGCTGGCGCGGTGACGTCCAGGCGTAGGACGCACCCGCAGCGCTGACAGGAGGCGCGGTACCGCTCGGTACCGCGCCTCCTGTCATGTCCGCTCTGCTCCCACACGGACGGGAGGCCCGGTACCAGCTGGTACCGGGCCTCCCGTCTGTGGCGTGCCTGGGCTGACTAGCCCTCGACCTCGCCGGTCGGCGCCTCGGGCGCCTTCTCGAGCGAGGGGGCGCCGGCGAGGACCTCTTCGCGACCCGGCTGACGCCCGGTCTCGAACTGGAACGCACCGTCCGCGAAGTCGACCTTCACGTGGTCACCAGCGGTGAGCTCACCCTGCAGGATGTGCTCGGACAGCTGGTCCTCGACCTCGTGCTGCATCGCGCGGCGCAGCGGTCGTGCACCGAGGGCGGGGTCGAACCCGACCTTGATGAGCTGCTCCTTGGCCGGGAGCGTGAGCTCGACGGTCATGTCGCGGTCGAGCAGACGGTCCGACAGGCGCTTCACGAACAGGTCCACGATCTGCAGCAGCTCGGACTGCGAGAGCTGCGGGAACACGATCGTGTCGTCGACGCGGTTCAGGAACTCGGGCTTGAAGTGCTTCTTGAGCTCCTCGTTCACCTTCGAGCGCATGCGGTCGTAGCCGACGGCCGAGTCACCCTCGACCTGGAAGCCCACCGGACCACCGGCGATGCCCTGCGAACCGAGGTTCGTGGTCATGATGATGACGGTGTTCTTGAAGTCGACCACGCGGCCCTGACCGTCGGTCAGACGACCCTCTTCGAGGACCTGCAGCAGCGAGTTGAAGATGTCCGGGTGGGCCTTCTCGATCTCGTCGAACAGGACCACGGAGAACGGCTTGCGGCGAACCTTCTCGGTGAGCTGGCCGCCCTCCTCGAACCCGACGAACCCGGGAGGGGCACCGAACAGGCGCGAGACGGTGTGCTTCTCGCCGAACTCCGACATGTCGAGGGAGATGAGCGCGCCCTCGTCGTCGAACAGGAACTCCGCGAGCGCCTTGGCGAGCTCGGTCTTCCCGACGCCCGTGGGGCCGGCGAAGATGAACGAGCCCGAGGGGCGGTTCGGGTCCTTCAGGCCGGCACGGGTGCGGCGGATGGTCTTGGAGAGTGCCGAGATGGCCTCCTCCTGACCGATGACGCGCTGGTGCAGTGCCTTCTCCATGAAGACGAGACGCGAGGTCTCCTCTTCGGTGAGCTTGAACACCGGGATGCCCGTGGCCTGCGCCAGGACCTCGGCGATGATGCCCTCGTCGACGGTGCCGGACGCGGCGACGTCACCCGCACGCCACTGCTTCTCGAGGCGGAGACGCTCGCCGAGGAGCTTCTTCTCCTCGTCGCGCAGGCTCGCGGCCTTCTCGAAGTCCTGCTCCTCGATGGCGGCTTCCTTCTGGCCGCGGACCGTCGAGATCTTCTCGTCGAACTCGCGGAGCTCCGGCGGTGCCGACAGGATCGACAGGCGCAGGCGGGCGCCGGCCTCGTCGATCAGGTCGATGGCCTTGTCCGGAAGGAAGCGGTCCTGCACGTAGCGGTCCGCCAGGTTCGCCGCGGAGACGATCGCCCCGTCGGTGATGGACACCTTGTGGAACGCCTCGTACTTGTCGCGGAGGCCCTTGAGGATGTTGATCGTGTGCGGCAGCGACGGCTCGTTGACCTGCACCGACTGGAAGCGACGCTCGAGTGCGGCGTCCTTCTCGAAGTGCTTGCGGTACTCGTCGAGCGTGGTGGCACCGATGGTCTGGAGCTCACCGCGGGCGAGGAGCGGCTTGAGGATCGACGCGGCGTCGATCGCGCCCTCGGCGGCACCGGCACCCACGAGGGTGTGGATCTCGTCGATGAAGACGATGATGTCGCCGCGGGTGCGGATCTCCTTCGTGACCTTCTTCAGGCGCTCCTCGAAGTCACCGCGGTAGCGGGACCCGGCGATGAGCGACCCGAGGTCGAGCGAGTAGAGCTGCTTGTCCTTCAGCGTCTCGGGCACGTCGCCCTTGACGATCGCCTGGGCGAGGCCCTCGACGACGGCGGTCTTGCCGACACCCGGCTCGCCGATCAGGACGGGGTTGTTCTTGGAGCGGCGGGAGAGGATCTGCATGACCCGCTCCATCTCCTTCTCGCGCCCGATGACCGGGTCGAGCTTGCCGTCGCGCGCGGCCTGGGTGAGGTTCCGACCGAACTGGTCGAGGACCTGCGAACCCTGCTGCTGGCCGTTCTGCTGCTGCTCGCCGCCGACGGCGACCGCTTCCTTGCCCTGGTAGCCGGACAGGAGCTGGATGACCTGCTGGCGGACCCGGTTCAGGTCGGCGCCGAGCTTGACGAGGACCTGGGCGGCGACACCCTCGCCCTCGCGGATGAGGCCGAGCAGGATGTGCTCGGTCCCGATGTAGTTGTGGCCGAGCTGCAGCGCCTCGCGCAGGGACAGCTCGAGGACCTTCTTGGCGCGCGGCGTGAACGGGATGTGCCCGGTCGGCTGCTGCTGGCCCTGCCCGATGATGTCCTGCACCTGCTCGCGCACGGCGTCGAGCGAGATACCGAGCGACTCCAGCGCCTTGGCGGCGACGCCCTCGCCCTCGTGGATGAGGCCGAGGAGGATGTGCTCCGTACCGATGTAGTTGTGGTTGAGCATCTTCGCTTCTTCTTGAGCGAGGACGACAACACGACGGGCCCGGTCGGTGAATCTCTCGAACATGTGCTCTCCCTTGGCCCCGCTGGGACGGGGGCCGACAGCCGGACTCGTGTGAGTCCGGTCACGTACATCGAGACTAACCAGCGCTCCCCGTCAGGGCTGCCCCTGTTCGCCGTGGGCGTGACCTCGGTGCGTGCGGCGCACCGGCCCTGCCGGGAGGCCCGCCCCGGCTCCCGCGGACGGGTCCCGCAGGCAGGCCCGCCCGACGATTCCGGACCGCCGCCGGGTACGATCCGCACCATGGAGCAGCCCGTCGTCGGCCTCGTCGTCCACCCGTCGAAGAACGTCCAGGAGTCCGTCGACATCCTGGACCGCTGGAACGCGTCCGGCGCGGGCCGGCTCATGGCGCGGAGCATCGACGCCGCTCGGCTCCGGAGCGACATCGACGTCGTGGACGACGACGAGTTCACCGACCGGGTCGACCTCGTCGTCGCGCTCGGTGGGGACGGCACGATGCTCGGCGCGATGCGGCTCGTCGCCCGTCGGCCCGTGCCGGTGCTCGGCGTGAACTACGGCAACGTCGGGTTCCTGGTGGAGATCGAGCCGCCCGAGCTCGAGGCCGCGCTCGAACGGCTCTCGGCCGGGCAGTACCAGCTCGAACCGCACCACGCCCTCGAGGCCCGGCTCTCCTGGGGTGGTGCCCGGACCGACTACCTGGCGTTCAACGACATCACGATCGTCCGCCGCCCCGGTGCCGGCCAGGTGTCGGCGGACCTCAGCGTCGGCGGGCTCATGTACGGGTACTACCGCGCAGACGCCGTCGTCGCGGCGACGCCCGCCGGGTCCACCGCCTACAACTACGCGGCGGGCGGCCCGGTCCTGTCCCCCGCACTGTCGGGCTCCGTCGTCACGCCGGTGGCCCCGATGGCGGGGATCGACCGCTCGGTGGTGCTCGCCGCCCGTGAGCGCTACCGGTTCGACATCGCCGAGGGCACCCGCAGCGCGGCGCTCGAGGTCGACGGGTTGGTCGTCGGCGAGGTCGCGACCGGCGCGCAGCTCGAGGTGCGGCTGCGCAAGGACGCCGGCAGCGTGGTGCGGCTCGACGCGGAACGGCACGGTCGGACCGGACGGCTCAAGCTCGGCCTCCTGGACCTGCCGCTGCGGCCGGACCAGCTCATCGAGCTCATCCCGCACGACCTGCGGCAGAAGCTGCGACGCGAGACCGAGGACTGACGCGGTCCGCGCCTCCCGGCCCGTCCCCGGCGCGTCCCCGTCGCGCGTCCCGGGGACGACGGAAGGCCCGTCCGGTTCGCACCGGACGGGCCTCATCCCATCACCCCACGGATCGTCTTCCCACGGACCGACCCGGATCCCCTGGCCGGCCCGTACGGGCCGACCGGAGTCTGCTGACCTACTCGGTCAGGTACAGCTGCATGTCCTGCGAGACCGCCTTGGCGAACAGGCGCAGCTTGGCGCGCGACTCGACACGGCTCACGGCCTGACGGGTCGTGTGCACGATCTTCGAGATCTCGTCGAGCGTCATCGGCTTGTCGTCGTCCAGGCCGTAGCGCATGCGGATGACGTTGGCCTCGTCGCTCGGCAGCTCGGCGACGATGGAGCGGATGTCGCGGTGCAGGAGCGTCGTCTCGGTGAGCTCGTTCGGGCTCGCGGCGTCCTCGTCCTCGATGAAGTCACCGAGTTCGCTGTCGTCGGAGTCGCCGACGACGGTGTGGATCGAGACCGGCTCGTGCGAGCGGCCCTTGAGGTCGACGAGTTCCTCGACGCTCATGCTCAGTTCGGCGGCGACCTCGTCGGGCATCGGCGCGCGGCCGAGGTCGACGGTCAGGTCGCGCTCGGTGCGCGAGATCTTGTTGATCAGCTCGACCGTGTGCACCGGGATGCGGATCGTGCGTGCCTTGTCGGCGAGACCACGCGAGATCGCCTGGCGGATCCACCAGGTGGCGTAGGTCGAGAACTTGTAGCCCTGCGTGAAGTCGAACTTCTCGACCGCACGGACCAGCCCGAGGTTGCCCTCCTGGATGACGTCCATGAACGGCAGGCCGCGCTGCGAGTAGCGCTTCGCGATGCTCACGACCAGGCGGAGGTTCGAGGTGATCATCCGCTCCTTGGCGCGCTCACCGTCGCGGACGAGCCAGCGCAGCTCACGCTCGAGGGACTTCTCGAGGCCCGGCTCGTTGTGCAGCTTCTCCTCGGCGAACAGGCCGACCTCGATGCGGCGGGCGATGTCCGCCTCTTCCTCGGCGGTGAGGAGGGCGAGCCGGCCGATGTGACGGAGGTAGTCGCCGACCTGGTCGACGGATGCGCCGCGGACGCCGGCGAGCTGCTCGTCGGCCTCGACCTCGGCGACGGTGTCGAGGGTGGTGACCTCGGCGGAGGTGGTCTTGGTCGCTGCCTTCTTGGTGCGGCGCGAGGTGGTGCTGGGTGCGGCCGTTGCGATCGCCATGGTGACTCTCCCTGCCTGTGACGGATGGTCCTTCGTGGGCTGAGACCGAGTTTGGCGGTCAGGGGCTGTACCCCACAAACCCGCTGGATCGATTCCCAGGGATCTCCGTGGTTCACGACCGGGGGACAACCGGGCGGTACTCCGCCCCTGCCCTGCGTGCTCGCCGTCGATCCCCGCCAGGACGCGGATCGGCGCGGAATCACACGGGTGCAACTCCCGCTGAGCGTCGAGGGGGACACCTGTACCCCGGGGTGCAACGCCATCCGGACAACGGGAACGGGGTACGTCGTGCCGGATCGGGGGATCCGGTCGACGTACCCCGAAGAGGATGTCGCGGTGGTGTCACCAGGACGGTTCGAGCCACCCGTCCCTGGCCTTCGAGACCTCGTGGTCGGCGTCGCGGTCGAACTCGTCGTACTCGCTCTCGATGTCGCCGACGAGGCTGCGGGCTGTGGAGGGCTGCAGGATGGACATGCCGACGATGCTCACACGGCACGGCGACGACGGCGTGAACGACGGGTGACCGGCAGGACACCGGACGGTGCCGCGCGGACGGTGCAGCGGGAGAGCGGTCCGGACCCGTCGGCGCCGGCCGGGTCGCCCGGCGCTCGCCCGGCTACTCGGCGCCGGCCCGGGTCGCCCGGCTACTCGCCGCTGGTCGGGGCCGTGGTGGTGCCGCGCTCGCGCTCGAAGCGGGCGCGCTCCTCCGCCTCGATCTTCGCGTAGGCGGTGCGCTCGGTGCGGTCGGCGCGGATGATCGCGCGCATGATGAACCAGAAGATGAGCCCGAGCAGGACGGTCGGGGTCAGGGCGAAGACGATCCCACTCACGAGTCCATTCGGCACGCGTTCATGGTACCCCGCCCGGTCGGGAGGCCCGGCCCGCGTCCGACGCAGACCGGGCCTCCTCCGCGGGGTCGGGCCTACTTCACCAGTGGGAAGAGGATGGTCTCGCGGATGCCGAGGCCGGTGACGGCCATGAGCAGCCGGTCGACGCCCATGCCCATGCCACCCGACGGCGGCATCGCGTGCTCGAGCGCACGGAGGAACTCCTCGTCGACGCGCATCGCCTCCGGGTCACCGCCCGCGGCCAGTCGGGCCTGCTCGACGAAGCGCTCCCGCTGCACGACCGGGTCGACGAGCTCGGAGTAGGCCGTCGCGAGTTCGAACCCGCGGACGTAGAGGTCCCACTTCTCGACGACGCCCGCACGGGTCCGGTGCTGTCGGGTCAGCGGCGAGGTGTCGACCGGGAAGTTCATCACGAAGGTCGGCGCGTACAGCGCGTCCGAGTTGAAGTGCTCCCAGAGCTCCTCGACGTACTTGCCGTGGGTGGCGTGCGCGACCTCGACGCCCTCGGCCTCGGCGAGCGCCTGCAGCTCGGACAGCGGGGTCTCCGGGGTGATCTCCCGACCGGCGGCTTCGGACAGCGAGCCGTACATGTCCATGCGCGCCCACTCGCCACCGAGGTCGTACTCGGTGCCGTCGGGCAGCGTCACGACGAGCGGTCCGCCGGTGACGGCACGAGCGGCGTTCTGCACGAGCTCCTGGGTCAGGTCGGCCATCTGCTCGTAGTCGCCGTACGCCTGGTACGCCTCGACCATCGCGAACTCGGGCGAGTGCGACGAGTCGGCGCCCTCGTTCCGGAAGTTGCGGTTGATCTCGAACACCCGGTCGATGCCGCCGACGACCGCACGCTTGAGGAACAGCTCGGGCGCGATGCGCAGGTACAGCTCGGTGTCGAAGGCGTTCGAGTGCGTGACGAAGGGTCGGGCCGAGGCGCCGCCGTGCTGGGTCTGCAGCATCGGGGTCTCGACCTCGAGGTACTCGTGCGACGTGAAGGTCTGGCGGAGCGACGACATCACGGCGGCGCGGGCCCGCACGGTCTTCCGCGCGTCCTCGCGCACGATGAGGTCGAGGTACCGCTGTCGGACCCGGGTCTCCTCGTTCAGCTCGTTGTGCAGGTTCGGCAGCGGCAGGATCGCCTTCGCCGCGATCGCCCACTCGTCGACCATGATGCTCAGCTCGCCACGACGCGAGGAGATGACGCGGCCGTGCACGAACACGTGGTCCCCGAGGTCGACGAACTCCTTCCAGCGGGCCAGCGACTCGTCGCCGACCTCGGCCAGGGAGACCATCGCCTGGATGCGGGAGCCGTCACCCGCCTGCAGTGTGGCGAAGCAGAGCTTGCCGGTGTTCCGGGAGAACACGACGCGCCCGGCGACGCCGACCACGTCCTGGGTCTCCTCGCCGGTCTCCAGGTGCGCGTACTGCTCGCGGACGGCCGGGATCGTCGTCGTGATCGGCAGCTCGGCCGGGTAGGCGTCGACTCCGGACGCCAGGAGTCGTGCGCGCTTGTCGAGTCGGACCTGACGCTGCTCACTCGTCTCCTGCTCGGCCAGTGCGGCGGCGTCAGCGACCGCGGTGTCGGCCGCGGTGTCGGTGCGTGCGGGGGCGGTCTCGTCGGTCATGCTGGTGCGGCTCCGGAGGTCGTGGGGGATCGCGTCGATGCTACCCGTCCGGCTGCACTCCCCCCGCCGTCCCTCAGAGCGTCGACTGCCCGTCGGCCGCGGTCAGCGCGTTGTCGACGGCCGATCGCACGAGCGCGCCGAGCACCCGCCCGGGGTGCTCCACGCCGATGCCCGCCAGCGCACCGACGGACTGGTCGATGATCGCCGTCGAGAAGCTCACCGCCGCGCGCACCCCGTCGGCGTACGCGGGCCGGTCCCGCTCGGCGACGACGAACGGCTCGGCACCCATCTCCACGACGAGGGCCTGCGCGATGGGGAGCACCGGCGCCGGCGCGGTCACGGCGCAGTACGCGTCCCGGAGCCGGGCGAGGTCCACGCTGGTCCCGGTGAACGCCATCGCGGGGTGGATCGCGAGCGGGATCGCCCCGGCGCGCATCGCCGGGGCGAGGACGTCGACCCCGTGGTCCGGGCTGGTGTGCACCACGAGCTGACCCGGCTGCCAGATGCCCGCGTCCGCCAGGCCCTGCACGAGCGACGGGAGCTGGTCGTCCGGCACGGCGAGGAGCACGAGTTCGCTGCGCTCGACGAGCTCCGGCGTGCCGAGCACCGGCGCCCCGGGGAGCATCGCCTCGGCGCGGTCGCGTCCGGCTTCGGAGACGGCGGTGATGCCGACGACGGCGTGCTCGGCGTTCGCCAGGGCGGCTCCGAGCACGGGGCCGACCCGTCCGGCGCCGATGATGCCGACACCGAGACGCCCGGCCCTCATCGCAGGGCTCCCGGCCACGGGACGGTGTGCCAGCCGGGAGGCCCGTCCTGCGTCAGCCACGCGGGTGCCGGTCGGCCGTCGGCCTGGCCCCCGCCGTCCGGCTCGGTCACGTGCGGCCCGGGCGCGTGCGATGCGGCCACCTGGGGACCGTGCGCCGACGTGTCGGCGGCGGGGTGGGCCTCCTGGCCGTCGCGCCAGCGGTGCGAAGTGTCGGCGGCCGCCGCCTCGACCGCGCGCTCGGTCGTGCCGGACCAGAGCCGCTGCGCGTCACCGGCATCGAGCGCGCCGACGCGGGCGGACACCGGACCGGAGACCGTGTGCACGTGCACCGATGCGACGCGCAGCGCGCGCTCGAGCGGTCCCTGCGTCACCTTGACGCTCTGCACGCGCGGCAGCGGGACCACGACGAGCGAGCGCCAGACGGCACCGAGCCGGAGCAGCACGGCTCCGGGCACGAAGCGGTAGCCGTTGCGCGACGCGGAGAACGGGCGCAGCCACCGGCCGCGACGGGGCGAGTGGACGAAACCGCCCTGGTCGCCCGTCGTCGTGAGGCTGTCGTCGACGACACCCACGGCTTCGGCCGACCCCTCGCGCAACCGCTCCATCGACGCCGCCGGTCCGACGACCGCCGCGCCGACGAGCTCCGGCAGGATGATCTCGAGCACCTGACGGACGTCGGCCGCGGTGCCGACGGGCAGCACGATCGACGAGGCCTGCTGGTTCGTCGTCGCGCCGTTGCCGGCGTTCGTCGCCCGGTTGATGCGGATGTCCCACCAGCCGAAGGGGCGCCAGAGCAGCGGCTGGGCGACGCTCACGGCGTGGATGCGGCCGGGCGGCAGCGTCTCGTTCGAGGTGGAGAACAGCCCGAAGCCGATCCGGATGCCGTCCCGGGTCTCCGCGATCGTGTACCGGAGCGACTTCGAGAACTTGCGGACGTAGTAGCCGCCCGCGCCGATGACCGCCGGGAACAGCGACACGAGCAGGAAGTACTGCCCGGTCAGGCTGATGCTCACGATGATCGCCACGACGAGCAGCAGGATGACGACCGTCGTGCCGGAGAGCAGCATCGACGCGATGAGCCGTCCGGGGTGCACCCGCACGACCCGGGTCGCGTGCACGGCCTCGGGGTCGAGCTCGGGCGCCAGGAACTCCCCCACGCGCCCGTACGCGCCGCCGGCGGCAGCGGCAGCGGCCCGCGGGTCGCGTGCCGGGTCCTTCGCGCCCGAGGCGAGGACGAGGATGCGCTGCCGGAGGTCGTCCGCGGCCTTCGCCCCCAGGTACGCGAGCTGCACGTTGGCGTCGTTGCCGGCCTGCGCGACCTCGAGCTTGGCGGTGCCGAACAGCCGCGGGATGAGCGGCCGCGAGATGTTGATGCCCTGGATGCGGTCGAGCCGGGCCTTGCGGTGCGTGCGGAACACGACGCCCGAGCGAACCTCGACGATCTCGCCCGTGACACGGAACTCGTGCATGCGCCAGGACAGGTGGAACAGCCCGATGAGCACGAGCAACAGGACCGCGATCCCGAGCAGCACCCAGCCGACCACGCCGTGTTCGTAGACGTAGCGGACAGGGTCCCCGTTCTCCTGCGGGCCGCCCTCGCCCGGGATGAACACCTCGACGATCTGGTCGCGCAGGTTGTTGAGGACGTAGCCGAGGATGACGACCAGGAAGATGCCGCCCTTGAGCAGCGGGGTCAGCGGGTGCAGGCGGTGCCACTCGCCGTCGGTGAGGGGGGCAGCCGCTGCCGCGTCGCCCTTGCGGGGCGGCGCGGGCATCGGGGCCTCGGGTCGGAACGTCACGACGGCCTACAGCCCCGCGCGACGGGACTCGGCGAGTTCGACGAGGCGGTCGCGCAGCTCGTCGGCCTGACTCGCGGGGATGCCCGGGATCCGGATGTTCGACGAGGCCGCCGCGGTGACGAACTTCAGCTCGCTCATCCCGAGCGCCCGGTCGAGCGGGCCCCGGTTCACGTCGACGAGCTGCAGCCGACCGTAAGGCACGGCCGTGAAGCGCTGCCACATCAGCCCGCGACGCAGCACCAGGTCGTCCTCGCGCAGCGCGTACCCGATGGACCGGATGCGGCGCGGGGTGAGGACGGCGGTGACGAGCGTGACGACGGCGACGACGGCGCCGAGGACGAACCAGACGAGGCCCGCCGTGCCGCCCGTGCCGCCGCTCGCGACGCCGAGGAGCACGAGCCCCGCCGTGACGACACCGCCGACCAGGACGGTCCCGACGAGGTCGGTCCAGACCAGCTTCGCGGAGACCCGGGTCCACGTGACGTCGTGCAGACCCAGTCCGGTCTCGTCGAGGCGTTCGAGCGGCATCGGGGTCTCCTGGTCTGCGGGGATCGGTCCTCGTCGACCGGCAGCACCGGTCAGGCCGTGGTGGCGCCCCGCCCGTCGTGGTCGTCCTCGTCCGGGGGCGGCGCGATGCACATCCGCTCGGCGACGAGGGCGCACACGGTGAGCACGATCCCGCCGCCGAACGCCACCGCGTTCGGCAGGGTCGAGCCTAGCGAAGGCAGGACCGACCGGGTCAGGAGGTACACGAGCAGTCCGAGGGCGAACGCGCCGAACAGCGCACCGCAGATGCTCGAGGCCTTCGCGAGGAACACCACGCGGGTCGCGTACATCGGGTCGACCCGTCGCTCGGCGCGGCCCCGGGTCTGCCGACGGATCGGCGCGGCCATGAACAGCAGCGCGATGCCGATGAACGCGAGCGTCAGGCCGAGGGGCACCGACATGAGGAGCGTCGGGGACTGCCGTGCGGTCAGGGCGGTGTCGAGGGCGAACCCGGCGACCGCGGCGACGATCGCGACGCTGACCAGCGTCGAGGCCCGCGTCGGCTTCACGAGGCGGCTCCCGCCGCCGGCGCGATCGCGTCGAACAGCCGCGGCTCGTCGACCCGCTCGGTGTCGTCGCCGAGGGCTGCGAGCAGCGCCACGACGGGTCCGCGCCCGGGCAGGACGGCGTCCGGGTCGGCGTCCGCCCACGGCGCGAGGACGAACGCGCGCTCGTGCGCCCGGGGGTGCGGCACGGTGAGCGTCGCGGTGTCGATGTGCCGGTCGTCGACGGCGATGACGTCGAGGTCGAGCGTCCGGTCGCCCCACCGGACCGTGCGCGTCCGGCCGTGCTCGTCCTCGATGCCGTGCAGGGCGTCGAGGAGCTCGTCCGGCTCGAGGTCGGTGTCGACGACCACGACCGCGTTCCGGTAGCGGGGCTTCGCCGCGTCCGGACCGTCGAGGGTCACGGCGACGGACTCGACCTCGGAACTCGACGCGATCGGACGGACCCCGGGCAGCGCGGCGATCGCTCGCGCGGCGGCACGGAGGGTGCTCCCCCGGTCGCCGAGGTTGGCGCCGAGCGCGATGACGACGCGCGTCATTCCTCTTCCTCGGTCCCGTCGGCAGCGCTCGTGCGCTCCCGACGGATCGTAATGGACACGTCCGTGAAGGGCACCGTGATCGGAGCCTGCGGCTTGTGCACGGTGACCTCGGTCGCCAGGGCCGCCCGGTGCGTCAGGACGGCCGCGGCGATGCGCTCGGCCAGGGTCTCGATGAGGTCGACCGGGTCGCGTTCGATCTCGGCGACGACCTGCTCGGCGAGCACCCCGTAGTGCACGGTCTCGGCGAGGTCGTCCGAGTCGGCGGCCGCGGTGGCGTCGACCTCGACCGCGACGTCGACGACGAAGTCCTGCCCGTCGGCGCGTTCGTGCTCGAAGACCCCGTGGTTGCCGCGTGCGCGGACCCCGACGAGGCGGATGGTGTCCCTCATGATCGAGCTGCCCTCCAGGCGTCCCAGACGTCGAGTACGGCGCGGGTCGGCGCCGGGTCGTGCACGCGGACGCCCCATGCGCCGCGTTCGGCCGCGAGCAGGCTGATCGCCGCCGTGGCCAGGTCGCGCTCGGCCGGTGGCGCCCCGGCCGGACTGCCCACGCCGTCGAGGAACCGCTTCCGCGACGCGGCGACGAGCACCGGGAGCCCGATCGAGGCGAAGCGGTCGTAACCCGCCAGGATCTCCCAGTTGTGCCGCCCCTGCTTGGCGAAGCCGAGACCCGGGTCGATGACGACCTGCTCCTGGCGGACGCCGAGGACGATGAGCTCCGCGACGCGCATCTCCACCTCGCGCCGCACCTCCTCGACCGCGTGCGTGTACTCGGCGTTCCGGTGCATCCGGTCGCTGTGGCCGCGCCAGTGCATGACGACGTAGCCGACGCCGGAGTCCGCGACGACGTGGACCATGTCCGGGTCGGCGAGTCCGCCCGAGACGTCGTTGACGATGACGGCACCGAGGTCGACCGCCCGTTCAGCGGTGCTGGCGTTCATGGTGTCGACGCTCACCGCGACGCCCTCGGCGACGAGCTGCTGCACGACCGGCAGTACACGCTGCTGTTCGACCTCGGCAGGGACCCGCTCGGCCCCGGGCCGGGTGGACTCACCGCCGACGTCGACGATGTCGGCACCGGTCGCGACGAGGGTCCGGGCGTGCTCCAGCGCCGCGTCGACGGCCAGGTGCAGGCCGCCGTCGCTGAACGAGTCGGGCGTCACGTTGAGGATGCCCATCACACGGGTGGCGTCCCCGGTGGAGCGGTCGCGGCGACGGCCGGTCACGACCTCCGGCACCGGGGAGGGTGCTCGGAGGTCGATCGCGACCGTCGCCGGTCCTGCTGCTGCTTCGCGCGCTCGACTCACCTCGGCGAGCCGACGCGACCGTCTCGTCGGCAGGTCCGTCATGCCGGCCTACGCGGGGGCGATACCGGGGTTGCCGAACGGGCGGTGGCGACGGGGCTTCGAGGCGTCGATGCCGACGGGCTCCTCGGCCGTCGCGGCGGCCTTGCCCGGGACCTCGATCGCGGGCAGGTCGCTCACCGGGCGCTTGTCGCTCGAGAGCCACTGCGGGCGCTCGGGCAGCTTGCGGACGTCCTTGAAGATCTCCACGAGCTCCGGCGCGTCGAGCGTCTCCTTCTCGAGGAGTTCGCCGGCGAGGCGGTCGAGGATGTCCCGGTTGGCGTTGAGCACCTGGTAGGCCTCGTCGTGCGCGGCCTCGAGCAGGGCGCGGGTCTCCGCGTCGACGGTCTCGGCGATGTTCTCCGAGTAGTCGCGACCGGTGCCACCGCTCATGTCGCGGCCGACGAACGGCTCGGTCGACCCGGCGCCGAGCTTGACGGACCCGACGGCACGGCTCATGCCGTACTCGGTGACCATCTTGCGCGCGGTGCCCGTGGCCTTCTCGATGTCGTTCGACGCGCCCGTGGTCGGGTCGTGGAAGACGATCTCCTCGGCGACGCGACCACCCATGGCGTAGGTGAGCTGGTCGAGCAGTTCGTTGCGCGTGACCGAGTACTTGTCCTCGAGCGGCAGGACCATCGTGTAGCCGAGTGCCCGGCCGCGCGGCAGGATCGTGATCTTCGTGACCGGGTCGGTGTGACGCATCGCGGCGGCCGCGAGGGCGTGTCCACCCTCGTGGTACGCCGTGATGAGGCGCTCCTGGTCGGACATGATGCGCGTGCGGCGCTGCGGCCCGGCCATGACGCGGTCGACGGCCTCGTCGAGGGCGCGGTTGTCGATGAGCTGCGCGTTCGACCGTGCGGTGAGCAGCGCGGCCTCGTTCAGGACGTTCGCCAGGTCGGCGCCGGTGAAGCCCGGCGTCTTGCGGGCGAGCAACTCGAGGTCGACGCTCGCGGCGAGCGGCTTGCCCTTCGCGTGCACCTCGAGGATCTGCTTGCGGCCCTGCAGGCCCGGCGCATCCACGCCGATCTGCCGGTCGAAGCGACCGGGGCGGAGGAGCGCGGGGTCGAGCACGTCGGGGCGGTTCGTCGCCGCGATGAGGATGACGTTCGTCTTGCCGTCGAAGCCGTCCATCTCGACGAGGAGCTGGTTCAGCGTCTGCTCGCGCTCGTCGTTGCCGCCGCCGATGCCGGCGCCGCGGTGACGACCGACGGCGTCGATCTCGTCGATGAAGACGATGGCGGGCGAGTTCTGCTTGGCCTGGTCGAACAGGTCACGGACACGGCTCGCACCGACACCGACGAACATCTCGACGAAGTCCGAACCGGAGATCGAGTAGAACGGCACGCCGGCCTCTCCCGCGACGGCGCGGGCGAGGAGGGTCTTGCCGGTACCGGGAGGGCCGTACAGCAGCACGCCCTTCGGGATCTTCGCGCCGACGGCCTGGAACTTCGCCGGCTCCTTGAGGAACTCCTTGATCTCGTGGAGTTCCTCGATCGCCTCGTCGGAGCCCGCGACGTCGGCGAAGGACACCTGCGGGTTCTCCTTGTTGTTCATCTTGGCCTTGGACTTGCCGAACTGCATGACCTTCGAGCCACCCCCCTGGGCGCTCGAGAGCAGGAACCAGAACAGCGCGCCGATGAGCAGGAACGGCAGCAGCGTCAGCAGGAGCGACACGAGGACGTTCGACTGCTGGACGTGGTCGTTGTAGCCCTTCGGCAGGTCGGCCTGCGAGACCGCCTCGACGACCTCGGGCCCGCGGGGCGTCGAGTAGTAGAACTGCTCGGTGCCGCCCTCGCCGCGGAGGGTCAGGTCGACGCGCTGCTCCGTGGAGTTGATGACGGCCGCCGAGACCTTGCCGTCCGAGAGCTGCTCGAGGCCCTTCTGCGTGGAGATCTCCTGGGTGCCGGACTGGGCGATGAACGTCCATCCGATGAAGATCCCCACGAGCGCGACCAGTATCCAGATGTACGGCCCGCGGAGGATGCGCTTGAAGTCCATGTGATCCGGGCCCGACGGCCCGACACCTTTCTCTGCCTGAAGTGCGTGCGAGTCAGCATACGGCGGTGACTCTGTGGCGAGAATGGGTGTCCTCTGCGGGCGAACTCCCGCTCGCCTGTCAGGAGTAGACGTGCGGCGCGAGGACGCCGATGCCGCGCAGGTTGCGGTAGCGCTCGTCGTAGTCGAGACCGAACCCGACGACGAAGGCGTCCGGGATCTCGAACCCGGCGTACTTCACGTCGACCTCGACCTTGGCGGCCTCGGGCTTGCGGAGCAGCGCGACGATCTCGACGCTCGCGGCCCCGCGGGACTCGAGGTTCTGCTTGAGCCAGGACAGCGTCAGGCCGGAGTCGATGATGTCCTCGACGATGATGACGTCGCGGTCGTGCAGGTCGGTGTCGAGGTCCTTGAGGATCCGCACCACACCGGACGACTTCGTGCCGGAGCCGTAGGAGGACACGGCCATCCAGTCCATCCGCGCCTGCATCTTGAGGTGGCGGGAGAAGTCGGCCATGACCATGACCGCGCCCTTCAGCACGCCGACGAGCAGCGGGTCGCGCCCGGCGTAGTCACGGTCCACCGCTGCGGCGAGCTCGGCGATCTTGTCGTCGATCTGCTCGGGGGTGAAGAGCACTTCGGAGAGGTCTGCCTGCACGTCGGAGAGTTCCACCACACCACCCTAACCGCCCGGATGGGGCTCCCTGGCGGCGAAGGACACCCGCTCACCGGACCGGGTGGCCCGGACGCCGGGGAGGTCGATCGGCCCCTGCCCGCGCCAGTCGGTCACGAGCCGGCACACCTCGAGCGTCTGCGTCCGGGACAGCGTCACCCCGAACTCGCCCTCCACCGCGAGCCGGACCAGCCGCTGCCGGAGCGCCGGGGGGTTCGCGGCCAGCTCGGGGACGGACAGCGAGATCCCCGCCTCGGAGTGCTCGGCGAGGTCCTCGGCCATCTCCTCGGCGAAGTGGTCGAGCGCCGCGGCGTCTTCGCGGAGCTGGTCGGCCGTGCGCGCCAAGGCCTCCGGGACGCCGGCCCCGAGCTCGCGTTCGAGCACGGGCATCAGCGCGGTCCGCACCCGCACGCGGGCGTACGTCGGGTCGGTGTTCTGCGGGTCGTCCCACGGCACCAGGCCGGACGCAGCGCAGGCCTGCCGGGTCACGTGCCGCCGGACCCCGAGGAGCGGACGTCCGTACGTGGGCCCCGCGGCGCGGGCGGTCAACGGCTCCATCCCGGACAGGCTGTCCGGTCCGCTGCCGCGCAGCAGGCCGAGCAGCACCGTCTCGGCCTGGTCGTCGAGCGTGTGCCCGAGGAGCACGAGGGGTGACCCGGTGGCGGCCGCGACCTCGGTGAGGGCCGCGTGGCGGGCCTCGCGGGCGGCGCCCTCCGGACCGCCGTCGGAGCCGACGGTGACCCGGCGGACCGTCACCGGGTCGAGTCCCAGCTCGGCGGCCTGCCGGGAGGCCCGTCCCGCCACCGCCTCGGACCCCGCCTGGAGCGCGTGGTCGACGACGACGGCACCGGCACGGAGGTCCTGCTTCGGCGCCTCGAACGCGGTGGCGGCCGCGAGCGCGAGCGAGTCCGGGCCGCCGCTCAGGGCGACGAGCACGAGGTCGCCCGACGCCACGGTGCCGTCGGCCCGGGCGCGTTCGAGCAGGGACCGGACGGACCGCCGGATCTCGGCGACCGCGGGGTCCAGCCGGGGGCGCGGAGTGTTCACCCGGTAACGTTAGCCGGGCCGTCCCGACGGCCGACAGACCACCACCGGAAGAACCAAGGAGTGCACATGGCCGCGTACGACGTCGTCGTCGAGATCCCCAAGGGCAGCCGCAACAAGTACGAGGTCGACCACGAGACCGGGCGCGTGTACCTGGACCGCGTGCTCTTCACCTCGTTCGTCTACCCGACGGACTACGGCTTCTTCGAGAAGACCCTGGCCGACGACGGCGACCCCGTGGACGCGCTGCTCCTCCTCGAGTTCCCGACCTTCCCCGGTGTGGGCGTCAAGGTCCGCCCGGTCGGCGTCTTCAAGATGAGCGACGAGGCCGGCAAGGACGAGAAGGTCCTCGTCGTCCCCGCGAAGGACCCGCGCTGGGCGCACATCCAGGACATCGCGGACGTCCCGGAGCAGACCAAGGCCGAGATCGCGCACTTCTTCGAGCGCTACAAGGACCTCGAGCCGAACAAGTGGGTCAAGGCCGAGGGCTGGGGCGACGCCGCCGAGGCCGAGGCCATCGTGCAGGCCGGCCAGGCCGCGTACGTGCCGACCGGTCACTGACGCACCGCTGAGGCCGGGCCTCCCCGCCCCGCAACGCACGACGCGCCCCGTTCCGAGAGGGCGCGTCGTCCGTTGTGGGGCGCGTTGCGTGCGCCGTGCGCCGAGGCGGGTCGCGTCAGACAGCGCCGGAGGGCCGGGCCACGTAGGGCAGCAGGTCGCCCGGCAGCCAGATCGGCCGCTCGACCACACCGACCCGGGGGTTCGCGGCCTCGACCATCATGCCGCCGCCCGTGTAGATCGAGTCGTGGTACCCGCCGGAAGCCGTGCCGGTGTGCGAGTAGAACAGGATGTCACCGGGCTGACGCTGCGACAGCGGCACGAGTCGGCCGATCGAGCCGAAGTAGTTGTACTGCCAGACCACGTTGTGGCCACCGGTCGCGATGCCCTGCGAGTTGTAGGCCATCATCACGAGGCCCGAGCAGTCCCACGAGTTCGGCCCGGCGCCGCCGATGAGGTACGGCTTGCCGAGCTGCGCACGGGCGTACGCGATCGCGCCGGCGGCCTTCGACGGGCTGCTCACGGGCTTGGGTGCCGGAGCCGGCGCAGGAGCGGGGGCGGGCTTCGGCGCCGCCGGCTGCGGGGCCGGTGCGACGGGCCTCGGGGCTGCGGGCTTCGGAGCTGCCGGCTTCGGGGCTGCGGGCTTCGGTGCTGCCGGTGCCGGGACGGACGGGTTCGCCGGGTTCCTCGACGGCGTCGACCCCGTGGCGTTCCCCCCACCGGCGGCCGCACCGTCGGCACCGGTGTCCGCCGCGGGACGGGCAGCACCGGACCGGGACGGCCGTGCCGCCGCCCGCTTCGCCTGCGCCGCGAGCTCGATCTCCGCTTGCTCGGCCTGCTTCGCCGACCAGTACGCCTGCTCGGTCGCGACCGTCGTGCCCTTGAGGAAGGCGAGCTGCTCGAGCACCTCGTCCTGTGCCTCCTGGCCAGCCTGCAGCGCCGACTGCGCGTCGGCGGCGACGTCGTTCGCGGCGTCGAAGGCGTCCTTCGTGGCGTCCGTGGCGTCCGTGAGGGCCTTCGTCGCCTGACGCTGCTGCGCCGCGAGGGAGTCGACCGTGCGGCGGTCGGCCTGTGCTCGCTCGAGCACGGTGGCCGATCGCTCCGACAGGTGTGACATCGTGCCGACCTGGTAGAGCAGGTCGTCGACGTCACGCGAGTCGACGAGCATCGAGGTCGACAGGTCACCGCCACCCGACCGGGACAGCTCGACGACGAGCGCCGCGACCTGACCGGCCGACTCGTCCGCCGCGGCCTTCGCCCGCTCCGACTCCGCGGCGAGGCCGTCGAGGGTGTCCTTCGCCTGCTGCTGCCGGGAGGCCGCCAGCGCGTACGTCTGCCCGGCCTCCTGCACGGTCGCACCGGTGCGGTCCACCCGGTCCTGCAGCGTCGCCATCCGGGCGGTGAGCGCGTCGACGGTGCGCTGCTGCTCCGCCTGGTCGTCCTTCGCTGCCTGCACGTCCTTCCACGACGGAGCGGACGGTGCGGCCTGGGCGGGGACGGCGACCGCGACGGACAGCCCGAGGCTGAGCATCGAGACGGTGGCGATCCCGCAGACCAGGGAACGTGCAGGCTTCTTCATCGGGTCAGTGCCTCCTGGCAGTGCTCGTGCTCATACCGAGATCCCCCGCGCTGCCATGAAGGGGACGGGGTCGACGGCTGCGCCGTTCACCCGGGTCTCGAAGTGCAGGTGGCAGCCGGTCGACCAGCCGGTCGAGCCGACCTGGGCGATCTGCTGGCCGGCGGTGACGTGCTGCCCGGAGGAGACCATGATCCCGCCGTCGACGATGTGCCCGTAGGCCGTCGAGATGCCGCCGCCGTTGTCGAGGATGACCTCGTTGCCGTACCCGCCGCCGTTCCCCGCGAAGGTCACCGTGCCGGATGCCGCTGCGTAGATGGGCGAGTAGCAGGCTGGGGCCAGGTCGACGCCCGCGTGCAGTGTGTAGACGTGCGTGTACGGGTCGACGCGCAGGCCGTACGGGCTCGACTGGTAGCCGGCGGCGGGCCGGACCCACCCGGACGAGCCCGCGGGGACGTTCCCGGTCGCGGGTGCGGGCACTCCGGCGGTCGCGGCCGGCGGCAGCGCCTTCGCCGCTTCGGCAGCCGCCGCGGCGCGGGCCGCCGCGAGGCGGGCCTGCCGCGCCTTCTCGGCGCGGACGCCCTTCTCGTACTGGGCCCGCGTCGTCTCGGTCTTCGACGTCAGGGCGGCGAGCTGGGCCTCCAGGCGGTCCTGGTTCGCCTGCTGGGCGGCGACCGCGGCCTGCGCCTGGTCGGCCGCGTCCTGCGCAGCGCGCATCTTCGCCTGGGCCTCGTCGGCGAGGTCACCGAGGGCGTCCTCGGCGACCTTCGACTTGTCGGCCAGTGCCTGCGCGGTGCCGCGGTCCTGGCTCGCCTCGGAGTAGATGCCGTCGGCCTGTTCGGTGAGCTTCGACATGGCGCCGAGTTCGTACAGCAGGTCACCGGAGGCCGAGGGCTTCGTGAGGAGGTCCGTGGTGACGTCCTCGGCGTTCGAGCGGCCGAGCTGCGCGGCGAGCTGTCCCGCCTGCGCCTCGGACGCGGAAGCGACCTTGGCCGCCTCGTCCGCCTGGGCCTGGAGTTTCCGCTGCTCGAGCGCCTTGCGGTCGTACTCCGTCTGGGCGTCCTGGTAGGCCGTCCCGGCAGCAGCGGCGGCCTTCTCCTTGGCGGCGGACGCGGACTCGAGCTGGGCGATGAGGCCCTTGATCTCGGAGACCTTCTCGGACTGTGCGGCCTGCGACTGCTTGGCGGCCTGCACGTCGTCCCAGCTCGGGTAGCTCGCGGCGGAAGCGGCGCCGCTCGGCACGAGTGCCACGAGGGCTCCGGCCGCGAGGACGACGGACACCCCGGCGGCGACGAAGCGGCGGCGGGGGCGAGCGGGCGATGAGGATGTCGTCATGGTCTCGATCTCGTAACGGTGCGGTGCGGCGTGCGTCACACTGTCAACAAACGCAACAGTAACAACACGACCGAGCCCGGGGACACCCCCGTGGAGGGGTGGAGCGGCCGCTGTCGATGGTTCCACCGCGGCGGGCGTCACCGTGGGACACCGCTCGGCTCGCTTGCTGAAGGTCCATCGAGGTGCACGTCCTGAGCGGTGCGGAAGTCAGCACGCTCGGACGTGCGGGAACACCCGCGACACGCCGAAGGACGGCGTCGGACGGGCTCGATTTGGCAAGAGGGCCGACCGTCCGTATGCTTGTCCATCGGTAGCGCGATGCACTGCTTGCGGCCCCATCGTTTAGTGGCCTAGGACACCGCCCTTTCACGGCGGCAGCACGGGTTCGAATCCCGTTGGGGTCACTCCTCATCGGGGGACAGCAAGCAGAACAGAATGAGACCGAGCAAGATCAGCAGCACAAGTAATTCCACATGGCCCTGTAGCGCAGTTGGTTAGCGTGCCGCCCTGTCACGGCGGAGGTCGCGGGTTCAAGTCCCGTCAGGGTCGCCACGGCTGGGTAGCTCAGTTGGTAGAGCGTTCGACTGAAAATCGAAAGGTCCGCGGATCGACGCCGCGTCCAGCCACGGTGGAGAGCCCCTCACGAGAGTGAGGGGCTCTTTTGCGTTGGCGGGCGTCGTCCCGGTTCGCGGTCGCGGTCGCGGTTCGGATCGTCCCCGCACAACAGGACGCGGCTCGAACCGCGGGGATCCACGGTTCGAGCCGCTCTCTGTTGTGCGGCGTCGGCCAGGAGGCTCCTCCCGGCCGGACAGCGCGGCCTACGCCTCGCGGGTCTTCGGGCTGCTGTCGTTCGTCTTCGCCGGGTCGCGCTCGACGACACCACCGAGGGCGTCGTCGATGCGGCTCATCAGCTCGGCCGGGATCTGCACCCCGGCAGCGCCGGCGTTGTCGTGCACCTGCTCCGGTCGCGAAGCGCCGATGATCGCCGACGCCACGTTCTCGTTCTGCAGGACCCACGCCACGGCGAGCTGCGCCATCGAGAGACCCAGTTCGTCGGCGATCGGCTTGAGCTCCTGCACGGCCGAGAGGACCTCGTCGTTCATGAAGCGCTCGATCATCTTCGCGCCGCCCTTGTCGTCGGTGGCGCGCGAGCCCTCGGGCAGCGGCTGCCCGGGCTGGTACTTGCCCGTCAGGACGCCCTGCGCGATCGGCGACCAGACGATCTGCGAGATGCCGAGCTCCTTCGAGGTGGGGACGACCTCCTCCTCGATGACCCGCCACAGCGCGGAGTACTGCGGCTGGTTCGAGATGAGCTGGAACCCGAGGTCCTTCGCCAGTGCGGCACCGGCACGGAGCTGGTCGGCCGTCCACTCGGAGACGCCGACGTACAGGACCTTGCCCTGGCGCACGATGTCGGCGAACGCCTGCATCGTCTCCTCGAGCGGCGTCTCGTGGTCGAAGCGGTGCGCCTGGTACAGGTCGACGTAGTCGGTCTGCAGGCGGCCGAGGGAGCCGTCGATCGACTCGAGGATGTGCTTGCGCGACAGCCCGGTGTCATTGTGGCCCTTGGGACCGGTCGGCCCGAAGACCTTCGTGGCGATCTCGAGCGACTGGCGGCGCTCGCCCTTCAGCGCTTCACCGAGGACGGTCTCGGCCCCGGTGTTCGCGTAGACGTCCGCGGTGTCGAACGTCGAGATGCCGACCTCGAGGGCGGCCTTGACGCAGGCGATCGCCGCGTCGTTCTCGACCTGGGAGGCGTGGGTGAGCCAGTTGCCGTACGTGATCTCGGAGACCTTGAGGCCCGAGTTGCCGAGGTAGCGGTACTCCATGTGCTGTCACTCCTGTCGTGGCCGCGTCGGTGCGGCACGCCCGTGACGGTAGTCCTCGGCCGTACCGGCCACCCCAGCCCGGAACGACGGAACCCCGGCGATGTGGCCGTGGCCAGTGATCGTTCCGGGGTCTTCGATGGGAAGGCTAGCGGCCGTCCGACTCGTCGTTCAAGTCGAGAGCATCGCCATCACAGGGGGACATCGGACGATGCTGGCGGAGGTTGTCGGCGTGCAGCGGGTCCTCGAGGTTCCGAGGCTCTCGGTTCACGCACTCCCACAATCCGTCGATGTGCTCGTGAAGCGACTCTGAGATCCGCGCCCACAGCGGATCGAGGACGAAGTCGATGCCAGCACGACGGGCGTGCTTCGCCGCGGGGACGAAGTCGCTGTCGCCGGCGATCATGATGATCTGGTTCACGTGTCCGTTCGCCGCCAACGTCGCGATGTCGAGACCAAGGCGCATGTCGACGCCCTTCTGCGTGATGTCGAGCGAAAAGTCTTTCTCGTCGAGATCCGCAACCGAGATGGCACCAGAGAGGAGTTTCTTGAGCTTCTCGGCCCGCAGCTGGTACCCGGACTGCGTCTCGAGCAGCTCGCCACGTCGTAGTGCGACCTTGCGCCGCTTGACGAGCGCCTTGTGGAAGTCGACCATCCAATCGTGATCCGGCGTTTTCGCGAGGTTGACGCTCGCACGGGTCAGCGGATGGAACACGACCTTCTCGGACGGCGGGCAGTCGTAGTAGAAGATGCGGTACAGCCGCGACTTCGCCTTGCGCGTGTGCCTGCGGCAGTACTCGAGCAGTTCGTCGGCACGCTGCTCGGGGTCTTTGTGGCCGAACAGCCGAGCTGCCCGACGCCGTAGAAGCCGCCGTCGACCAAGATCGCGGTGACCTGCTCTGCCCGCACCGGGACCGGTACGGAGTCGACGTTCCCCGTCACCGGCGTGAGTGTCTCCTTACGGCCTCGACCGATCGCCATGCTCGTCCCTCCCCACAGAGAAAGACCCTTGTCATCGGCCTGCCCACGATCGGTCGGGCGGTCAACGGCAAGGGTCGTTGAGAACCACGGTACTAGCGCTCGGAGCCCTGCACCACTTGATGCCGGCTCAGGTGCAGGAGGGTCGCCGTGACGCTCCCCGCGGTCCTCGACGCCCGCCCCAGCCCCTGAGGTGCAGGATCACAAGGGACGCGGTGCGCGGATGCACCGCCGGGAGCAAGGGAGCATCCATGACCGGACCCAGCGTGCTGTTCATGGGCGGGAGCGGCGTCATCAGCGCCGCCTGCGTCCGCGAGGCGGTGGACCAGGGCTTCGACGTCAGCGTGCTCAACCGGGGCACGACGGAGAAGCGGGCGCTCCCGGACGCGGTGACGCGCCTCCAGGCCGACGTGTCGGACCGCGACGCCGTCGCGGCGGCGCTCGGCGACCGCACGTTCGACGTCGTGGCGGACTTCGTGGCGTTCACGCCTGACCAGGTGCAGGCCGACATCGACCTGTTCGCCGGGAAGACCAGGCAGTACGTCTTCATCAGCTCGGCCTCGGCGTACCAGACCCCGCCGACGCACCTGCCGGTGACGGAGTCGACGCCGCTGAAGAACCCGTACTGGCAGTACTCGCGGGACAAGATCGCGTGCGAGGACCTGCTCGTCGCGGCCTACCGGCAGGACGACTTCCCGATGACGATCATCCGGCCGTCGCACACCTACGACGAGACGCTGCTGCCGTTCGACGGCGGGTGGACGGTCGTGGACCGGATGCGCCGCGGCAAGCCGGTCATCGTGCCGGGCGACGGGACCTCGCTATGGACGCTCACGCACGTGCGGGACTTCGCGGTCGCGTTCGTCGGGGTGCTCGACCGGGCCGAGGCGATCGGCGAGGCGTTCCACATCACCGGCCAGGAGTCGCCGACGTGGGACCGTATCCACCAGGAGGTCGCAGCCGCGGCGGGAGCGCCCGAGCCGACGATCGTGCACGTCCCCTCGGACGCGATCATGGCCGCCGACTCCGACTGGGGTGCCGGGGTCGTCGGCGACAAGGCGAACAGCATGGTCTTCGACAACAGCAAGGTGCGGACGCTCGTGCCGGGCTGGGCGGCGCGGACGACGTTCCGCGAGGGTGCCCGCGAGCTGGTCGCCTGGTACGACGCCCACCCGGAGGCGCAGGTCGTCGACGAGGAGAAGGACGCACTCATGGACCGCCTGGCCGAGGCGTACGCGCCGGGCCGCGTCTAGCGAGCGCCGTCGGACGGGAGGCGCGGAGCGGACTGGCACCGCGCCTCCCGTCCAGTGCGGAACGGGGCGCGCACTGGCGGGGCGCAACAGGAACCGGCTCGAACCGCGGACGTCCGTGGTTCGAGCCGGTTCCTGTTGTGCGGGTGCGGCTCGCGCCGGCCAGCCGGCCGGCCGCCGCTCAGGCGCCGCGCGGGGCGCGGGCGCGGAGGACCGCGCCGAGGGCCTGCATCGCGGTGCCGATCTCCTCGTCCGTGACGACGAGCGGCGGGGCGAAGCGGATCGTCGAGCCGTGCGTGTCCTTCACGAGCACCCCGCGGTCCGCGAGGTCCGCCGCGACCTCCTTGCCGGTGCCGAGCGCGGGGTCGATGTCGATCCCGGCCCACAGTCCGGCGACCCGGTGTGCGACGACGCCCTCGTCCATGAGCTCGTCGAGGTACCCGCGGAGCACCGGTTCGCCGTCGAGCGCCCGCTGCTGGAAGGTGCCCTCGGCGAGCATCGCCACGACCTCGGTGCCGACGGCCGCGGCGAGCGGGTTGCCACCGAAGGTCGACCCGTGCTCCCCGGGGCGCAGGACCCCGAGCACGTCCGCGCGCCCGACCACGGCCGAGACCGGGACGATCCCCCCACCGAGCGCCTTGCCGAGCGTGACGAGGTCCGGGGTCACGCCGACGCGCTGGACGGCGAGGGTGTGCCCGGTGCGGCCGAGCCCGGACTGGATCTCGTCGGCGACGAACAGCGCACCGAACTCGTCGCAGACCGCGCGGACCGCGGGCAGGTAGTCCGCCGGCGGGATCACCACGCCGCCCTCGCCCTGGATCGGCTCGAGCAGCACGGCCACGACGGTGTCGTCCATCGCGTCCCGGAGCGCCGACGCGTCGCCGTACGGGACGGTCCGGAAGCCCGGCGTGTACGGACCGAAGTCGTCCCGCGCCGAGGGGTCGTCGGAGAACGAGATGATCGTCGTGGTGCGGCCGTGGAAGTTCCCGCTCGCGACGACGACCGTGGCCTGCCCCTGCGGGACGCCCTTGACACGGTAACCCCAGGCTCGAGCGACCTTGACAGCGGACTCCACCGCTTCGGCGCCGGTGTTCATCGGCAGCATCATCTCGGTGCCGGTGAGCGCGGTGAGCCCCTCGGCGAAGGGTCCGAGCCGGTCGGTGACGAACGCGCGGCTGGTCAGGGTCACGCGGTCGAGCTGGTCGCGTGCGGCGGTCAGGAGGCGCGGGTTCCCGTGCCCGAAGTTCACCGCCGAGTACGCCGCGAGCCCGTCGAGGTACGTCCGGCCGTCGACGTCGGTGACGGTCGCCCCGGAAGCGGACGCGATGACGACCGGCAGCGGACTGTAGTTGTGGGCGAGGGTGCGGTCCTCCACGGCGAGCGCGGCGGCCGTGTTCGCCCCGAGCGCGCCGGCCATCAGGACCGCGCCACCGAGGTGCCGGTGCCGACGGGGTGCAGGTCGAGCGTGCAGCACTTCACGCCGCCGCCACCGAGGAGCAGCTCGGACAGGTCGACGCCGATCGGGTTGTAGCCCTTCTCACGGAGCTGCGAGGCGAACGTGGTGGCCCGGGAGGCGATCACGACGTTGTACCCGTCGGAGTACGAGTTGAGGCCGAGGATCGCGGCGTCTTCCTCGGTGGCGATGATCGCGTCCGGGAAGCGCTCGCGCAGGATGGCGAGGGACGGCTCGTCGAAGGCGCTCTCGAGGTACGCGATGTTCGACTTCCCCTCGGCGTCGGGCACCGGGTCGAGCGCCGCGATGGCGGTGTCCAGGTGGTAGAAGCTCGGGTTGATGAGCGTCAGGGTGACGACCTCGCGGCCGTACACCCGCGCGAGCTCCTCGTGGGAGGTGCTGTCCGAACGGAACCCGGTGCCGGCGTAGATGGTGTCGCCGATGAGGAGGAAGTCGCCCTCGCCCTCGTTCGTCTCCTCGGGCTCGGCGACGGTCAGGCCCGCCTGGCGGAACCAGTCCATGTACGCCGGGCCCTCGGGCTGGCGCTCCGGGTACTGGAACTTCGCGCCGTACGCGACACCGTCGAGCACGAAGCCGCCGTTGGCCGCGTAGACCATGTCCGGCAGGCCCTCGACGGGCTCGATCTGGTGGATCTCGAAGCCGAGCTGCTCGTAGACGTCGACGAGGGACTGCCACTGCTCGACGGCCTTCGAGGTGTCGGTCGGCTCCTCCGGGTGCATCCAGGGGTTGATCCGGTAGCTGACCGTGTAGTGGGTCGGCTTGCACATGAGGATGGTGCGCTTGGTGGCCGTGCGCTGCGGAACGGCGGTGGGCTGGGGTGCGGTGTTCGACACGAGGTCCTCCAGGACCGGGGCCCGAGCCTGCCAGGAACCACCACGGTGAGAGCTCCGACGAGACGCAGGCTCACTCGCCGGAGGCGGACCAGGTCGACGCCTGCCCTGAGTCTGGCACAGGAGGGAGGTCCGGCACAGCACCGACGCCGCGCTCGGGGCGCACGATTCCTGCGTCGGACGTGCTGGTCTCGCAAGGAGCCCGCGTAGGATCGGGACAATGGATTCGCTCGACCACCGCATCCTCGACCAGCTCCGGGAGAACGCCCGCGCGGGCTACGGCGAGATCGGTTCGGTCGTCGGGCTCTCCGCCTCCGCCGTGAAGCGTCGCGTCGACCGACTCGTGGCAGACGGGGTCATCCAGGGCTTCACGATCAAGGTCGACCCCGCGGTGGACGACCGCGGCACCGAGGCCTGGGTCGAGCTGTACTGCCGCGGCACGGTCTCGCCCGACGAACTCCGCACGCTGCTCGACGCCGTGCCCGAGGTCGTCGACGCCGGCACCGTCACCGGCAGCGCCGACGCCGTGGTGCACATGCGGTCGCGGGATCTCCCGGCGCTCGAGGAAGCCCTCGACCGGGTCCGCCTCGCGCCCCAGGTCGACCACACCCGTTCGGCGATCGTGCTGTCGAAGCTCGTCAGCCGCGGCTCCGACTGACCCCGGTGCGGAGCTTCGCGACCATGGGACGGACGACGACAGCCGGGAGGCACGGCACGCCTCCCGGCTCGACCACCGCCCGGCGGATGGTCACCGCTGCGGCCGCCGCGTACGTGGTCAACTGCCTGTGGGGCACCGCCGTGGCGGTGCGCCTCATCCGCACCCGGAAGCTGCGGGTCGTCCACCACGGCCTGTTCGTCGTCACCGCGGCGCTGACCGGTGCCGCCGCGACGACGCCGGTGTGGACGCGGTCGCGGGCCGGCCTGTTCCTGCTGCCCGCGCTCGTGCCGCTGGCGCTCGCTCCACGGACCGACCCCCGCAGCGGAGCACACTGGAAGACCGCGGTCGCCGCGGCACCGTCCTACCTGGGGGCGGTCCTCCTGCGGCGCTGACCGCCCCAGCCGACCCAGTCCGAAGGACAGCAGTGGAACTCATCGAGGCCATCCGGCGCCGTCGCACCACCAACGGGGCGTTCCTGCCCGACCCGGTGTCCGAGGAGCACCAGCGACTGCTGGTCGAACTCGCAGGTCGCGCGCCCTCGCAGCTGAACAGCCAGCCGTGGCGGTTCGTCCTGGTCGAGGAGCGCGAGACGATCGACCGGATCGCCGACATCAGCGGCCGGACGATGACGAAGACCATGTCCGAGGGGACGTTCTTCGAGCGGTACAAGCCGTACTTCCGGTTCTCGCAGGCGGAGATGGACGAGCGCCGCTCCGGCATGCTCTTCGACAAGCTCCCCGCGCCGCTGCGCCCGTTCACGAGCCAGGTGTTCACCAAGCGCGGGCAGTTCCTCATGAACGCGCTCCGGGTGCCGCAGACCCTCGGCGAGGAGAACCGGAAGCTCGTGGCCGGCTCGCCGCTGCTCCTCGGGGTGATGCTCGACCGGGACGAGTACCGGAAGGAGGCCCGCAACGCCTTCTACTCGGTGTTCAGCATGGGCGCTGCGATGGAGAACATCTGGCTCGCCACGACCGAGCTCGGTCTCGGCATCCAGTTCGTCTCGTTCCCGATGGAGATCGAGGAGTCGTGGAACGAGGTGGAGCAGCTGCTCGAGGTGCCACCGGAGCTCGAACTGATGGCCGTCTACCGGATCGGGTACACCCCGCCGGAGCGTCGCCGGCCGGCGATCGACTGGGTGTCGAACGAGCGGAAGCGGCCCTCGCAGTACGTGTTCCGCGGCACGTGTGCGACGCCGCAGGAGGGCTGGGACGACGTCTCGGCCGTCGGACACCTCGACCCCGAGGCGACGGACGGGGGCACGCGGTGACGGCGACCGTGCCTGCCGGTGGTGGTCCGGTCCTCCCGGGCGGGCCCGTCGAGCCGGTCTCGGCGACCGCGCCCGCGCTGCCGGGGCGCCCGTGGATCGAGCAGGCCTGGCGCGACGTCGTCTTCGTGCACTGGCGGGTGAACGTGTCCGCGGTCGCACCGCTCCTGCCGGCCGGGACCCGACCGGACACCATGGCTCCCGACGGCTCCGACGACGGGGCGACGACGTGGGTGGGGCTCATCGCGTTCAGCTTCGAGGACACCCGGTTCCCGCCGCTCGGACCGCTCGGCCGGACCGGCGGCCTCGGCGACTTCCTCGAGGTCAACGTCCGCGTCTACACAAGGGACGACACCGGACGGCGCGGCGTCGTGTTCCTGTCGCTCGACGCGGGGAAGCTGCTGCCCGCTGCCGCCGCCCGGGTCGTCACGGGGACGCCGTACCACTGGGCGCGGACCGGCCGACGGCAGGACGGCGACCGGACGGCGTACGCGGTGCACCGCCACGGGACGCACCTGCGGTCCCGTCTGGAGGTCGAGGTCGGCGATCCGATCGCCGAGCCGACCCCGCTCGAGTCGTTCCTCACCGCACGGTGGGGCATGCACGTCGGGCGGGCCGGTCGGACCGCGTGGTGGCCGAACGAGCACGACGCGTGGGTGCTGCACCGGGCGACGCTCCGCGGGCTGCGCGACGACCTGGTCCGCGCCGCCGGCCTGCCCGCCGCGCTCACCGAGCTCGAGCCGGACTCGGTGCTGTACTCCCCCGGCGTCGTGACGCGGTTCGCGGGGCCGCGCGCCTGACCGATCGCGAGCGCGTCGGCGGGCCGGGGATCGGGGGACACCGGCTGACACACGGGTCGCAGCGTCCGGTAGAAGGGACGCATGACACGAGTGGCTGTGGTGACCGGTGGATCGGCTGGACTGGGACGGGCCACGGTCCGGGAGCTCGCGGCACGCGGCTGGGACGTCGCCGTGCTCGCCCGTGGTGAGGACGGCGTGCGCGCGGCCGTCGCGGAGGTCGAGGCGGCCGGGCGGCGTGGACTCGCGCTCGTGGCCGACGTCGCCGACCGCCAGGCCGTCGAGGACGCCGCCGACCGCGTCGAGGCGGAGCTCGGTCCGATCGACCTCTGGGTGAACGGCGTCATGGTCGGGGTGTTCGGCAGGTTCCTCGACACCGCGCCGGAGGACTTCGAGCGCGCGACGCAGGTCGACTACCTCGGGTTCGTGAACGGCACGCGTGCGGCACTGACGCGCATGGTGCCGCGCGACTCCGGGCACGTCATCCAGGTCGGTTCGGCCCTGGGCTCGCGGGGCATCCCCCTGCAGGGCGCCTACTGCGGGTCGAAGCACGCGATCGTCGGGTTCACCGAGTCGGTCGTCTCCGAGCTGATCGAGCAGGGCAGCAAGGTGCAGATCAGCCGGGTGGACATGCCGGCCCTCAACACGATCCAGTTCGGGTGGGTGCAGTCCTCGCTCCCGCATCACGCACAGCCGGTCGCACCGATCTACCAGCCCGAGGTCGGTGCCCGCGCCATCGCGGTCACCGCCGAACGCCCCCGTCGTCGCACCTGGGTCGGGGAGTCCACGGTCTACACGATCCTGGCCAACCGGATCAGCGGACGCTTCGCGGACTGGTACGCGGCGAAGACGCTCGTCAGCGGGCAGCAGATCCCGGACAAGGACGGCGAGGAGATCGGCGTCAACCTGTACGAGCCGGTACCCGGTGACCACGGGGCGCACGGGGCCTTCGACGAGCAGTCGCACGACTGGTCACCGCAGACCTGGTGGGTCGAGCACCGCCGACTCGGCAACGGGATCCTCGGAGCGGCGCTCGGCGTCGCCGGGGTTGCCCTCGCCACCGCGGCAGGACGCCGCCGATGAGCCGCCGGACCAGCACCACCGGGGTGGACCGCGCCGCCGTCGTCGAGGTCCTCCGCGCCGGCATCGGTGTCGCGCACCTGCTCGGGGCACGGCGGGCGCTCGGACGCCCCGCGGTCCTCGGACGGGTCCTCGGCGTCCGGCAGCTCTCACAGTCGACGATCACGGGACGTGCCGGGACTCCGGAGGCCCACACGCTCGGCGCCGTCGTGGACGCCGTGCACGGGCTCACGATGGTCCCGCTCGCGCTGTTCGACCGGCAGTCCCGACGCTTCGCGGTCCGGCAGGTGTGGATCGCCACGCTGCTGACGGTGCTGGAGGTCGCCCTCGTGGGGACCGGGCGCCGCCGCTGATCGTCGGTACGTCGGCGCGACTGGTATACATCACACCCATGTGATGTTCATGGCCGCACGTCATCATCCAGGAGTCCGTACACCACTCCAGGAAGGTGCACCATGAACATCCGCCCAGTCCTCGTCGGCTCGGCTGCCGTGCTCGGCACGTGTCTGCTCGCCCCCGCGGTCCTCGCCGCCCCGGCGAACGCCGCTCCGCTCGCGCCGACCGTGCGCACCGCCGCTGCGGCCGCCGCGTCCTCCGTCGTCACCGAGGTCGTCCAGGAGCAGCACGCCTCCGGCGCGAAGCGATGGGTGCGCCTCGCCGTCAGCGTCTCCGCGCGGGCCACAGTCCTGCTCCGCGACGCCTCTGGCGATGCCCTCCAGGCCGAGTCGGCGACGCCGCAGCACGACGCCGTCTTCCGGCTCGAACCCACGGGAGCGGACACGGCCCGGTACACGATCGTCGCGAACGGCACGGAACGGCCCGTCGACGTGGACTTCCACGGTCTCGGTCTGAGTGCACCCGTCGACCAGACCGACGAGCGCGGCCTCGAGCGCCTCCGCCGGGCGATCGTCGCTGGCGACACCGAGCACGGGATCCGGTACCGCGCGGTGCCGGGAGCGGAGGTCGAGGTCTCCGCGAACGGTCGGACCGAGACCGCCGTGGCCGGCGCCGACGGCATCGCCACCGTCCACGTCCACTTCGTCCGCGGTGAGAACGAGGTCTCGGTGCGTCAGACCCTCGGGAACGCGTCCTCGGACGTGGACGTGGACCACTACCGCTTCGACGGCGACGAGGCCGGCGGTGGTGACGGCGGCGGCCACCCGGGACCCGGCGAGGGCTCCGGCGACGGCGGCGGGCACCCCGGCCCCGGTGAGGGCGACGGCGGCGGGCACCCCGGCCCCGGTGAGGGCGACGGCGGCGGGCACCCCGGCCCCGGTGAGGGCGACGGCGGCGACGACGGGTCGACCGTCCCGTCCGACGACGCGTTCTCCGTCGACGTCGACCGTGCCCACCCCCTGCAGCCCGTCGACGGGAAGGTGACCGTCAGTGGGACCGCCACCCGTGGTGAGGTGACCGTGACGGACACCGAGGGCGTGCCGCTGGGGACCGCGCCGGTGCAGGACGGGCGGTGGCGCGTCGACGTGCCCGCGACGGAGTCCGGCGTGCTCGTCCTGCGCTTCGACCTGCGACCGGAGCGCGGCGGCCCGGTCAGCGACAGTGTGCGGCAGGCCTTCGTCGTCGCGCCACAGCCGAGCACCCCCTTCACCTTCGAGCAGGCGGCGGAGTACCAGCGCCACGACGGGCTGGTGCACTTCGAGGGCACCGCGCCGGAGGGCCGCCTGGTCGCCTTCCGTCTGCGCGAGAAGATCGGTGAGACCCGCGCGTCCGGCGGTCGCTGGTCGGTCGACGTCCCGCTCGCTGCGGGGCACCACGGTGTGCGGTTCCTGTTCGTCCCGGACGGCTCCGGGTCCACGGAGGAGAAGACCGCGCTCGTGCACGTCGTCGACTGAGGACGGGGACGCCGACGCGACGGAGCCCCGCCGGCCAGGTGGTCGGCGGGGCTCCGTCGTGCGCGGGGGCCGGGGCTACTCGACCTCGGACGCCGGGTCCTCGGCCTCGACACCGGTCTCGTCGAGACGGTCACGGAGGTGGTCGGCCATCACGCCGGCGCCCTCGTCGCCGTGGTCGTGCTGGACCTGCTCCACGAGGCCGTGCAGCTTGTCGTCGTTCGTCGCGTCGTTCGCACCGTCCATGATCGGCTCGGTCTGGACGCCGTTGTCACGCTCTCCTGCAGTCATGGTCGCGACGTTACGCCGCTCCGGCAGTGCCCTCACGGGGATGCCCCAGGTCCACGCGGTCAGAGCCGGAGGCGGGCGAACTCCGGGTCGACGTCGCCGTGACGGTGGGCCGTGACGATGACCGTCTGCTCGCGGAGGTAGTGCGCCATCTCGACGACACCGGCCTCGACGACGGGCGCGTCGTGGATGGCGGTGTCGATGCCGGCGCCGAGCGCTTCCTCGACCGCGAGGGGGTCCCCGCCGAGCAGCCGGATCCGGGAGCCCGGCCCGGCGAACGCGGTGTGCGGCCGGGGTTCGAAGCCCTGGGACAGCACGATGTCGATCGCGTCCTGCGGTTCGTCGGTGCCACCTGACCAGTCCTCGCGGAAGAGGGCACCGGACGCCGCCCGGGCGAGGAACTCCTCGTTCGTCTCCACCAGGTGGTCGACCACGTCGAGCGGCGACCGACGTCCGACGAACAGCTGGGTCAGCGGGCCGGGCAGCGCGCGGGCGGTGCTGAGCAGGACGTGCGCACGGGCGGCGGTCGCGGCGGCGAGGGTCCGGACGAGTTCACCCGTCCCGACGCCCTCGGACTGCCGGACGACCACGGACTGCGGGCGGTACCGGAGCACGTTCCGCTCGACGCGGAGGTCGGCGGTGTCGCGGGACCGGCCGAACCGTGTCTGCCGGGCCTCCGCGTCGCTCGTCGCACCGGCTCGGACCAGGTCGAACTCCTCGAACGACAGCCCGCTGCGGGCGGCCTCGATGAGCGCGGTGACCCGCGGCGGCAGGCCGTGCAGCTGGATGCTCTTGTGGACCGTGCGCGGGACGGGTGCCCAGTGACCGAGCACGGCGACGGACTCCGGTCCCCCGCGTGCGGCACCCGCACCGACCGCGGCACGCCCCCATCCCCCGGCCGGCTGTCGTCCGACGACCGGGTCCGTGGTCGGCCGGTTCACCACGAGGGAACCAGCGGCCACGCGGTCCGTCCACGCCGCGACCTCGTCGACGTCGAGCGTGTGCAGGGCCTCCACCAGGCCGTGTTCGGCGCCGTTCTGGATCGCGATCGCCTCGTCGAGGGTCTCGACGTGCACCACACCGAGCACGGGGACGGCCGCGGCGGTCTGCGCGAAAGCGCTGCCGGGACGGACGCCGACGCGGACGCCCGGCGACCAGAGCCGACCGGACTCGTCGAGGACGGTGGGCTCGACGAGCCACGACTCCCCCGGCGCGAGTTCGGTCAGCGCGGCGCGGGCGGCGCCGGTCGGTTCGACGAGGAGCGGTCCCACCTGTGCGGCGGGGTCCGTCGGCCAGGCGACCCGGAGCGCGCGGGTGGCGTCGGCGAGCTGACGACGGAAACGGTCGTCCTCGCCGACGGACCCGACCAGGACGACGAGCGACACCGCGCGGGCCGCCTGGCCGGACTGACCGAACGCCGAGGCGACCACGTCGCGCACCGCCTGGTCGACGTCCGCCGCCGGGGTCACCACGGCCGCGTTGACCGCTCCGGTGTCCGCGATCAGCGGGAGGCCCGCCCGCCACCAGCGGAAGGACCGGGCGGTGTCGGAGGAGCCGGTGAGCAGCACCCGGTCGACCGCGGGGTGGGCGACGAGGTCACGGCCGAGTTCGTCGACGTCGAGGTCGACGAGCTGCAGGAGCGAGTGCGGGACCCCGGCGTCCCAGAGCACGTCGGCGAGCACGGCGCCGGACCGCTTGGCGAGGGGGGACGGCTTCAGCACGACACCGCTGCCGGCCGCGAGCGCCGAGAGCACCCCGTCGGCGGGCGTCGCGACCGGGGAGTTCCACGGCGGGACGACCACGGTCAGACGCGGTGGGACGAAGACGGCGCCGGCGACGTCGGTCAGGTGCCGGGCACGGTCGGCGGCGTGGTGCGCGGCGTCGACCGCTGCGCTGACCTGCCGGTCGGCGTCGGTGAGGGTCATCGCGGTCTCGGCGACCACGACCTCGACCAGGGCTGCGCGACGGACCTCGAGCTGGTGGGCGACGAGGTCGAGCAGCTCGGCACGGTCCTGGGGATCCTGCCGCCCCCAGTTCACGCCCGCCTGGGCGGTCCGGGCGATGGTCCGTTCGAGTCGCTGACGGTCGGTGACCCGGGCACCGCGGATCGTCGCGGTGCCGAGCTGCGACCGGGGCACCCGACGGAGCAGGTCGGCCGCCCACTCCCGGTTCGCGGCGACGGTGGGGTCGGTGTCCGCTGCGGGTGGGTGCACGACGGTGATCGCGGGAGGACCGAGGGGCGCACGGCGGTCCTGCATGCGGAGGGTCGTCGGCGCCGGGTCGTCGAGCGCGGCGACGGCGGTGGTGAAGCGCTCGCGTTCCCGTGCGGCCACGGCGTCATCCGTGCCGATCGAGAACGCCGTCGAGGTCGCACCCTCGCGGAGCCGTCGGGCGAGGTACGGGATCGCGGCGTCGAACTCGTCGGGCTGCACGACCGGGGTGCTGACGATGACGGTCCCGAGGTCGGCCCGGACGGCGTCGAGGGCGGTGCCCGCCGTCCCGAGGAGCACCTCGACCTCGAGTGCGTCGCCCACCCCGCGGCGGTCGGCGAGCACCCGCGCGGCGGCGATCGCGAACAGGTCGTGTCCGGCGAGCGTCACCCGGACCGCGTCGGTGTGCTCGGGCGTCAGCGCCGCGTCGAGCAGGCGGAGGAGGGCGGTGTCCGTCGCCTGGCGCGTCGCGTACGTGGCCAGGGGACGGTCGTGGACGAGCGCGTCGGCCAGGCCGGACGCACCGCGTGCACCGGCGACGAGCCGGACCCGGACCGGTGCCCCACCACGGTGGCGCCGCGCCGTCGCCCACTCGGTCAACGAGGCGAGCACCCCGGCGCTGTCGGGGAGGTCGGCCGGCAGGGTGATCCCGGCGGTGGTGTGGGCGAACTCGTCCATGTCGAGCAGCTCGCGGAAGACCGCCGCGGTCAGGTCGAGGTCGCGCGGGTCACCGGTCCGGAACGTGATCATGCTGTCGCCCGCGACGGCGGCGCGGACCACCGGGACGAGCCGTTCGACGGCCTGCTCGGTGGCGGTGTCGAGCGCCCACGGCGACGACGGCGGCAGGACCTCGGACACCGCGAAGGACACGGCCGGCACGTCGGGACGACCGAGCAGGTCGGTGATCCAGCGGAGGCGGCGAGCACTCTCGTCCGGGCCGAGCACGGCCGGGCCGAGCGGGACGACGTCGAGGCGGCTGCCGGTCCCGGCGACCTTGGCGAGCGCCGACCCGAGCCGCGCGGGTGGCGCGTCGACCACCAGGTGCCCGGCGAGTCGTCGCAGCACACGTCGCGCGGACGGGATGACGGCCCACGGTGCCATGGTCGCGAACCCGCCGCCGACCGTGACCGCTCCGCGGAGGTACCAGGCGAGGAAGTCGGGGACGTCCCGGCTGGCCTTCTCGAGGTTCCGCGCCGCGACCTTCGGGTCGTCAGGGCGGATCACCTTGTCGATGAACCCGCGGGCGAAGTCGAGACCGCGGTCGTCGCGCAGGACCTCGGCGAGTCGGGCCGCCCCGGCGTCGGGCCTCGCGCCCCGGGAGGCGTCCAGCCACCGCCCGACGAGGGCGAGCGCGTCGTCGGTGCAGTCCTGGAGGCGTGCGGGCGGCATGCTCTCGATCGTAGGCCGCTCCCCCGACGTCTCCTCGGAGGCCGCCGTGTGCCGCCCAGGAGTCAGCCGGACGGATGATCCTCGGCCCCGACCGCCGCCGCCGTGGATACGCTGGCCGGATGGTGGAGCACGGCGTCGACGGCCACGACTGGGCCACGTGGGACGCGTTCCACGACGTCTGGCGCGGGCTCGACCGGGCGCTGGACCTGGCCGTGCAGCGCGGTGCGGGCATCTCCGTGCCCGAGTTCGAGATCCTCATCGGGCTGCACCGCGACCCCGAGCACCGACTGCGGGTCCGCGACGTGGCCGCCGGCATCGGGTGGGAGAAGTCGCGCGTCAGCCACCAGGTCACGCGCATGGTCGCCAGGGGACTCGTCGAGCGCGCCGACTGCCCGTCGGACGGCCGCGGCAGCTGGGTGGTCATGACCCCGGACGGCCGCCGGGCCGTCCTCGCCGGCATCCGCGCACACACCGCCGCCCTCGAGCAGCTGTTCTGGAGGCCCGTGGCGGCGGATGCGGAGACCCTCCGGTCGGTCTCGCACCGCGTCCTCGACGCGCTCGGTCCGGTCGACACCGACACCGACACCGAGCGCGGCTCGGACCCGGGAGACACCTGACCGTGCCCGGGACGGGCGTGGGAGGATGCCTCCGATCGACCTCGTGGGGGAGCAGATGGACACCGACGGTTCGCCGTCCGCGCGCGCGGCACTCGTGGCGGCGTTGGACATCGTCGACGCGGCCCCGACCGAGCGCCTCGAACGCATCGTCCGCATCGCGCGCGACCTCTTCGCCGTGCCGATGTCGTACGTGAACCTGCTCGACGACGCGCTCCTGCACACGCTGACGCCGAACGTCCCGGGCGAGGCCACGACCGTGCCGCTCGAGTGGTCGTTCTGCCAGGTCACCGTGCAGCGGGCCGGGCCGACCGTCGTGCCCGACACCGCCGCCGACCCACGCACCGCCGACCTGCCGGGCGTCACGAGCCGGGGCATCCGCTTCTACGCCGGTGTCCCCCTCACCATGCCGGGCGACGTCGCCATCGGGACCCTGTGCTTGATGGACGTCGAGCCGCGGGAGTTCAGCCCCCAGGACGAAGCGGCCCTCATCGACCTCGGCCACTGGACCGAGCGAGCCCTGGCCATGGGCCTCCAGCACGATCGACTGCTCGAAGTCGTCGAAGCCCTCGCTCCGCAGCCCCTGGACGTGCCGGGCTACCGTCTCGCCGGCATCAGCGTGCCGTACGGCGACCTCAGCGGGGACGTACACGACTGGACCGCGGGCGACGACGCCGTGACGTTCACCCTCGCCGACATCATGGGCAAGGAGCAGCCCGCGGCACTGCTCGCCGCCGGGCTCCGCGCAGCACTCCGGCAGCACGAGGACCTCTTGCCCGTCGCAGCCGTCGCCGCGATCGAGCCGCGGATCAGCGAGGACCTCAGCCGCGCCTCGGCCTTCGCGACGCTGTTCCACGCGCGCCTGACGCCGAGCACCGGCCGTCTGGACTTCGTCGACGCCGGACACGGCCTCGTGCTGCACCTGCGATCCGACGGCACGTCGGAGATCCGCCGGTCGCGGGACCTCCCGCTCGGCCTGCACCCGGGCGGCATCCCCTTCCGGGCCGGAGCGCTCGTCCTCGAGCCCGGGGACACGCTCGTCGTCACGAGTGACGGTGCGCTCGACCTGGGCGACGGGACCATCGACACGCTGACCGACATCGGACGGACCCTGCGGCGCGCGCCGGACACCGCCGCGTTCCTCCAGACCGTGCGCCTCCGCGCCGCGGAGCACGCCGAGGACGACGTGACCGTGGCGGTGCTGGCGCGCGACGCCGACGGCTGAGCGCGAGCAGGGCGACGCGGACGGAAGGCGGTGTCGGTACCTGCCCACAGGTACCGACACCGTTGGCTCGTGCGCCTGACCCGAACAGGAACATCGAACTGCGGACGAGCCTGCCGGGTACCACCGACATCGGTGGTGTGCCGACGCGTCAGCGGGCTCCGCCTGCGAGCAGCACCGCGACCGACGCCGCCACCGCGTCGGCACCGGCGTGGTCGTCCGCCGTGATCGTCACGACCGCGCCCGCGGCCTCGTCGAACAGCTGCAGCTGCCCGTTCGCCCCGTGCATCCGCCACAGCCGGCCCGGGCCGTCCCACCCGGCGAGCGCGTACCGCTCGTACGCCGGGCTCCGACCGGCGGCGACCCAGTCACCGTGCATCGCCGCGACCCACTCCGGCGCGACGAGCTGCCGGTCCGCGACCCTGCCGCGGTCCCGGACGAGCCGGCCCAGGCGTGCGACCTCCGCCGTCCGGAGCAGGAGCCCGCCTCCGCCCGCGATGTGGCCGTTCGGGCAGCGCTCCCACTCCGCCTCGTCGATGCCGAGCGGGGTGAGCAGCCGGTCCTGCACGAAGCGGCCGACGTCGCCGACCCGGGCCTCGAGGACCCGCATGGCCGTGTAGGTGCTGGCGTTCGAGTACTGGAACACCCGCCCGCGGGAGGGTCGGCCGAGGAACTCGCGGGCCAGGTCCGGCCAGTCGGTCAGCAGCGTCGGCGACCACGGCAGGTCGACGCCGCTCGTCATGGTCAGCAGGTGGCGCAGGGTGACCGCGTCGGTACCCGCTCCGAAGTCCACGTCGGTTAGGGACGCCGACACCGGCGCGTCCGGGTCGATCGCCCCGTCAGCGACGGCGATGCCGGTCGCGAGGACGCAGACGCCCTTGGCGATGGACTGCACGTCCTCCCGCACGTCGGGCGTCCAGCGGTGTTCGGCGGCGTCGTCGCCCACGAGCACGTGCAGACCGTGCGCTCGGAAGCCGGTCCGGGCGACCTCGGCCACGACGGCGTCGCGAACGGTCTCGGCGCGTGTCATCCGGCCATCCTCGCGCCTCGGCGGCCGGGAGACGAGTTCGCGGGCAGCCGCCAGTAGTCTGTGCGCTCGGACAGTGTTCGGGAAGCGACGAGGAGACCACCACATGTCAGTCGGACTGCTCGCCGTCGTGGACGACATCCTCAGCGCGGCCCTCAAGGCCAGCGCGAAGACCGCGGGTGTCGTGATCGACGACGCCGCCGTCACCCCGCAGTACGTGCAGGGCCTCCAGCCGGCCCGGGAACTCCCGGTGGTCGGACGGATCGCCCTCGGCAGCCTGTTCAACAAGTTCGTCATCATCATCCCGCTGGCGCTCCTGCTGTCGGCGTTCGCGCCGTGGGTGCTGCCGTGGCTGCTCGTCATCGGCGGCACGTACCTGTGCTTCGAGGGCGCCGAGAAGGTCACCGAGTGGTTCGGCGTCCACCACGAGGCCAGCAGCGACACCACGGTCTCCGAACCGAAGCTCGTGTTCGGGGCCATCCGCACCGACCTCATCCTGAGCACCGAGATCATGCTCATCGGCCTGGCGAGCCTGGACCCGGACCTCGGCTTCTGGCCGACGCTCGGCGCCCTGGCGGTCATCGGTCTCGGCATGACCCTGATCGTCTACGGCGCCGTCGCGCTCCTGGTCAAGGTCGACGACATCGGCCTGCAGATGATGAAGAACCCGTCTCGCGGCACCCGGCGCACGGGCGCCCGCATCGTCAGCGCGATGCCCGCGGTCTTCCGGTTCATCAGCATCGTCGGGACCGTGGCGATGCTCTGGGTCGGTGGGCACCTGGTCATCGCCAACATGGCGGAGACGTTCTGGGCGGGGCCGTACGAGCTGCTGCACCACGTCGAGCACGCGGTCGAAGGCGCCGGACCCGTCATCACGTGGATCGTCGACACCGCGATCTCGGCCGTCGCGGGCCTCGTGCTCGGCATGGTCGTCGTCGGGATCGTGCTCGGGATCGGCCGGCTGCGGGGGCGCACGCACTGACGCTGCGCCGTCCGGATGCCGACGGATCATCCACGCAACGAGCCCGCACAGCGGTGGACGTGGGTGCCACGTCCGGACGGCGTTACGCTTCCGCCACCCCAACCCGCGTGGCCCCGTCTCCGCCCGGGTGACAGCGACGTCACCCGGATGTCGACGGGTGCTGCACATCTGCAAGGAAGCAGGTCCCGGTGAACCCCTTCGCCCCAGCGCCCCTCGGACGGGCCCGAACCAGCAGACGCGCCATCGGCGCGACGGTGGCCGTGAGCGCAGCGGTGCTCGGCGTCGTCGCCACGACGCAGACGGCCGTCGCCGCACCGCACAGCCACGCTCCGGCAGGCGACCTCGGCCCGAACGTGCTCGTCTTCTCCCCGGACATGCCGCAGGCGGACATCCAGGCGAAGGTCGACGCCGTCTACGACCAGCAGGTCGACAACGAGATGGGGACGTCCCGGTACGCGCTGCTGTTCGAGCCCGGCACCTACGGCTCGGCCATGAACCCGCTCGACATCCGCGTCGGGTACTACACGGAGGTCGACGGCCTCGGGCAGGACCCGAGCGGCGTCACCATCAACGGCGGGGTCACCGCGACGGGCCGCAACGGCAGCGGCTCACTCGACACGTTCTGGCGGTCGGTGTCGAACCTGACCGTCCACGTCGTGCCGACCGCTGACGCATGCCACACGGGGAGCGAGATGTGGGCGGTGTCGCAGGCCGCGCCGATGCGCCGGGTGGACGTGAAGGACCACACGACGTTCATGCCGTACTGCGAGGACCCGAACTACGCCAGCGGCGGGTTCGTCGCCGACTCGAAGCTCGAGGGCGGCGCGCTCAACGGGTCGCAGCAGCAGTTCTACGTGCGCAACACCGACCTCGGTGCCGGATGGTCGAACGGGGTCTGGAACCAGGTGTTCTCCGGCGACCTCAACGCCCCGGCACAGTCCTTCCCGGTGCCGCCGTACACGACACTGACGGCGACGCCGGTCTCCCGCGAGAAGCCGTACCTGTACGTCGACGGCCGCGGCGCCTACCGCGTGTTCGTGCCGCGCGCCGTGACCGACTCGGTCGGCCCGAGCTGGGCGAACGGGCACACGCCCGGCCGGTCGTTGCCCCTCAGCGACTTCTTCGTCGCACACCCCTCGGACTCGGTCGCGAAGATCAACGCCGCCCTCGCGAAGGGGAAGAACCTGCTCGTCACGCCGGGCGTCTACGACGTCGCGAAGAGCATCTCCGTGAAACGCGCCGACACCGTCGTGCTCGGACTCGGCCTGGCCACCCTCACCGCGCAGCACGGCGCGGTCCCGATGGTCGTCGGCGACGTGCGGGGCGTCGACATCGCCGGGCTCACCTTCGACGCCGGCACCGTCAACTCGCCGACGCTGCTCAGGATCGGCAGCGGCCACCACAAGGGCGACCGGCACCGGTCCACCGCCGGCAGCGCAGCCGACCCGACCGCCCTGCAGGACGTCTTCTTCCGCATCGGCGGCCCGCACGTCGGCAAGGCGACGACGAGCCTCGAGGTCAACAGCGACCACACGATCCTCGACGACATCTGGGCATGGCGGGCCGACCACGGGGTCGCCGGCTCGGTCGGCTGGACCGTCAACACCGCGGACACCGGGGTCGTCGTGAACGGCGACGACGTGACCGCGACCGGCCTCTTCGTCGAGCACTACCAGAAGTACAACGTGATCTGGAACGGGGAGCGCGGTCGCACCGTCTTCTTCCAGAACGAGCTGCCCTACGACGCACCGGACCAGGCGTCGTGGCGACACCAGAAGACCGATGGATGGGCGGCGTACAAGGTGTCCGACCACGTCCGGACGCACGAAGCATGGGGCCTCGGGAGCTACATCTTCACGAACGTGGACCCGACGCTCCACGCGACGCAGTCCTTCGAGGTCCCGGACCGACCGGGCGTGGTCATGCACGACCTCACGACGGTCGCGCTCAACGCGGATGCGGGGACGATCGACCACGTCATCAACGGCCGGGGTTCCGCCGCGACGGGAGCCGTGTCCGGGCAGCCACAGACCGTGACGCGCTACTCGAACGGGGCCGTCGAGTAGGGGCCGCACTGTCCGCCCCGGCGCCTCAGGGCGGAGCGGCGACCGTGCGGTCGCACGGACGGAACAGGCCGTCCCGCTGGGATGCGGGACGGCCTGTTTCGATCCGGTGCACCATCTCCGGAGTCGCACGTGTGACGTGCTGGTGCGCGCACCCGGCCGGAGCCGGGGCGCGGTGTCGCTCGACTAGTTCGAGCGGCCGTTGCCGTCGCGGCGGTCGTCGTCGTCGTGCTCCGGCTTGCGGACGCCGGCCTTCGCGATGCCACGGCTGAGGATGTATGCCATCGTCACGAGCGCGACGTAGAGCCAGGCCTGGTCGGCGCCGAAGCCGGTGTGGCCCTCGTCCGCGTTGTCGACGACGGCGGACGCGATGAGGATCGCGAGCGAGACGACGATCCACGCGTAGAACTCCGTGGTCTTCAGGGCGGACTTGGTCTCGTTCCAGGTGCGGCGCACGACGTTGTCGTGGCGCGCGGTGTTCCCTGTCGTGTTCGACATGGTGTCTCCTTCGTGTTCAGTGCCACCGGGCGTCCGGTGGCCGCGTGATCTCGACACTCCTCCAACCGCGCTGATTACTCACCCAGTTTCGTACTTCGCAGAATACGCACTCTGCTTGCTTCCGCCGCTGAGGAGGAGCAGCATCATCGAGAGCCGAAGGACGAGGTCCGATCTGATGCCGAACGAGGACACCGCACGCAACGCCCACCGTTCCGGAGCAGAGGAGCCCCGCAGCGCGGCGGGAGCGGCCGCCATCGAAGCCCTGCAGGCACTGAGTGACAGCGTGCACGACGCCGACGAGCAGGCCCTGCGGGCGTTGCAGATGCGTCCCGTCGACGCGGTGGCCCTGCTGCACCTGGTGGAGGCCGGGCGCACGGAGCGATTCCTCAGCCCTACGGAACTGGCGGCGAAACTCCGCCTGACCACGGCCGGCGTCACGAAGCTGGTGGACCGGTTGAGCGGCGCTGACCGGGTCGAGCGACGACCGAACCCGCGCGACCGTCGCAGTGTCGTGCTGGTGCCGACCGAGAGCGCGACCGCCGACCTCACCCGGGCGTACGGGCACATCCACACGCCGTTGATCACCGTCATCGACGAGCTCTCCGACGACGAGGCCGCCGTGGTCACCCGGTTCGCCTCCCGCTTCGCGGACGCGATCCGCCGGGCCGGCGAGCGCGACGACGCGAGATCCGACGGCTGAACCGCTCCGCCGGGTGTCGACTCGTGGGCGCCGCCCGCTGACGGCGCTGACCGACGCGGTCGGGGCCATCCCAGGAGTCGCGGGGACGCGGTCGGGCTGCTGCAGGCGTCGCGGAGACGCACTGCAGCAGCCCGGACCTCACCGTGTCACGCGTCGCCGCACAGCGGGAGGCCGACGAGTGGCCTCCCGCTGCTGGTCACGAGGAGTGACGACGGCGGCGGAGCGCGATCGTGGCCACTCCCGCCGTCAGCAGGAGCGCCGCTGCGATCAGCGCCGACCGGACGGACGCACCCGTGAAGGCCAGGGCCTGCCCGCCGGTCCCGCCGGTCCCGCTGGTCCCGCTGGTTCCGCTGGTACCGGCCGGGCTGGACCCGTCGGGCGAGAGCGCGCCGGGCGCTGCCTCGTTGCCGCCGCCCTGCCCGGGCGCGCCGTCGTCCTGACCGGCGTCCCCGCCTCCCGGAGCCCCGCCGCCGACCGGCGGATCGACCCGCTCGGTGGTGACGACGGCTGCCGAGACGTCGGCACCGAGTCCGGAACGGTCCGTGAAGTGGACGGCCGTGACGGACCGGTCGGCACCCGTGGTGCGCTGCTCGTTGAGGACGAGCGTGCCCGCGCCTCCCGGCACCGCGATCCGGGTGTCCGCTGCGACCGGACCGGCCGGGATCGTCGTGCCGGCGATCCGACCGCCGCCGGTGGTCACCGTGGTGGCCGTCCCGCTGACCGTGACCTGCACGTCGCGCAGCTCACCCGCAAGGCGGGTGCCGGGGAAGAGCACGACCCGGTCGAGTCGCACCGCACCGCGGTCCTGTGCGGACCGCACGGAGGCCCCGGTCACCCGGAGCTGCCCGGCACCACCGTCGCCCACCACGTCCGCGCGGGCCGTGACCGGACCACCGGAGGCAGCCGGTGCCGCGAGGGGTTGCGCGCCGACGTCACTGGCTCCCGTGCTCCGGAGCCCGTAGGCGTACCAACGTCCGGGTGCCGGGTCGTCGGTGCCGGGAGCCGGTGCGGGCGCCCCGTCGCCGTTGCCGTCGCCGTCGCCGGGGTCACCTCCGGCCGTCGGGGCGATGGTGACCTGGCCGAGTCGGACCTCCGGGTACGTGCCGGTCAGGTCCTCGTAGTGCAGGGCGGTGAGCGTGACGGTGCCGTCGGCGTTCTCGACCCGCTCCCCGACGTGCACGCGGACCCGCTCGTCCCCGTCCCCGTCGAGGCCGGTGTACAGATCGGTGGCGGTGTTGATCCAGACGCCGTTGACGAACACGGCGTTCGCCTCGTCGTCGAACGTGACGTCCATCGTGCCGTCCGCCGTGACCTCGGCGTGCAGCCCGTTCACCTTGAGGGCGGGCCACCGGTACTCGGCGACGGGGTCGTCGCCCTCGCCCGGGACCTGTTCGTAGTGTCCGACCGAGAGGGTGGCGGTGTCGCCCCCCGCCCCGATCGCCGCCGTCACGTCCGTGGCCCGGGCGGGGTAGCCGTCCACGGCTCCGATCCGCTCAGCCGACCGTCGGTCGCCGGCTGCGGTCACCCGCGGTTGCGGGCTGACCAGGGTGCTGCCGTCCGCGGCCGTGACACCGACGCCCCACGCCTCGGTGACCCGCGGGTCGGGAGCGGGACTCGCGGCGGGTGCCGGGAGGGTGACGATCCCGAGTGCGACCTCCGGGTGGGTGCCGGTGAGGTCCGTGTAGCGCAGGGCGGTGAGGGTCGTGCTGCCGTCGGGGTCGACGACGCGCTCCCCGAAGCGCACCTGCACCCGCTCCTCCCCCTCGGCGTCGACCCCGGTGTACAGGTCGGTGGCGGTGTTGATCCAGACGCCGTTGACGAAGACCGCGCTCGACTCGTCGTCGAACCCGACCGTCATCGTGCCCTCGGGCGTGACGTGTGCGTGCAGGCCGTACACGCGCAGCGCCGGCCAGCGGTACGCGGCGACGGGGTCGGTCGCGGCGTCGGGGACCTGCTCGAACGAGTCGATGCCGATGTCCGAGGTGCCCTCGGCCGTCGTCGTGACGGTGACACCGCGGCCTGTGGACGGGGATCCGTCGGCCGCTGCGACCCGCTCCGCGGTGCGGGTACCGGTCCCGGTCAGTGCCGGCTGGCCGTCGACGAGGACGGTGCCGTCCGCGGCGGTGACGCTGACCCCGGAGACAGACCGGGCACGTGCCGCGTCGTCCGGGTCAGCGGCCGGCGGAGCGCTCGGTTCCGGTGACGGGGCGGGTGTCGGAGCAGGCGCCGGTTCCGGTGACGGGGCAGGTGTCGGCGTCGGCGTCGGCGTCGGCCAGCTGGTCGCCGGTGCGCAGGACACGAAGCCGGCCCGGACGCGCGAGATCTCGGAGGCACCCGAGTCGCCGTCGATCCGCAGACCGACGGTCGTCGCCGTCCCGTCCGCGCTGGTCGTGGTCGTCCCCACCAGGACCCGCGTCGGGCCGTACCGGGAGTCCGGCAGGTCGGTGCTCCACCCGGGTCGGGCGGTCGCCTCCGCGGTGACGTCGGTGCCACCGATCGACAGGCTGCCGAGGGTGACGACCGGATCGGCACCCGGGGTGCAGGCGACCCGGAGGTCCCGGAAGGTCACCGCCGGGCGGTCACGGAGCGTGAACGTCCCCGACTCGATCGTCGACACGGCGCCGTCCGGTCCTGCCGTCGTCCGCAGCCCGGTCGTCTGGGTCGTGTTGAGCTTCAGGACGTCCGTCGTCCCGTCGGCACGGGCCTCCACGGCTTCGCCGGAACGCCACTCGACGGCGGGCGTCGGACGGGTGAGCGTGCCGCCGTCGATGTCGACGACCTCGACACCGGACGCCTTCGCGAACGGTGCCCCGTCGGCGGCGAGCGCCGGGGCGGCGAGCGCCGGGGTGGCGATCCCGAGTCCGAGGAGCATCGTCGCGGCGAGCGCGACGGCGGCCTTCGTGCTGGTCCTGCTGCTGGTGCTGGTGCGTGCGGTCATCGGTCACTCTCCTTGCCGAAGCCCTCGATGAAGGCGCGTCCGTCGGGCACACCGACGCCGGTCACGTCGTCCCAGCCGGGGGCGGACTGCAGGCTCTGCGGCTTCGTGTCCCAGACGAAGACGGTCTCCGGCCAGAGGGCTCCGGCGTCGGGGCCCTTCGGTGACCAGGTGGCCGCCGACGCGGGCGTGACGTCACGGATCGCGTCGGTGCCGAGCAGGTCGTACAGCGCCGGGGTGGCGAGCCCGACCTCGACTCCGGTCGCGGCCTTCGCGAGCGCGACCATCGAGGCGACCATCGGCGTCGCGAGGCTCGTCCCGCCGTGTGTGGCGTACTCGACGCGGCCGTTGTGCGGGCCGTGGACGACGAACCCGGTGTTCGGGTCGCCGATCGAGGCGACGTCCGGGACGAGGCGCCCCGTCCCCGGCTCGTCGAGCAGCTGACGCTGCCACGTCGGACGGTCGTACACGTCGGACTCCCCACCGCCGGCGCCGTACGCGAAGCCGGGCGGGATCAGGGCACCGTTGCGGGCGAACCGGGTCTCGGTCTCCCACCCGGCCTCGACCGCGACGGACCCGTCGGCGGCCAGACCGGTGCTCGTCGCGCCGACGGCGGTGATGTACGGGCTCGAGGCCGGGGACGTCACGTCGGCACCTTCGTCGTGGTCGCCGAAGTCGCTGTGGTCGCCGTCGTTGCCCGAGGACGCGAAGACGGAGATGCCCCGTGACGCCGCCTCGACGAGCACCCGGTTCAGGAGCGCACGGTCGTCCGCGGTGTCGAGGTCCTCGGTCGACCCGAAGGACAGGCTGATGACGTCGGCCTGGTCGTCCTCGACGACGTCGAGGATCCGTGTGAACAGCGCTGTGGTGCTGCAGTCGTCGGCACCCCAGTAGGCGACGGAGGCATCGGGCGCCATCGCGTGGACCGCCTGCACGTCCAGGTGCTGCTCCTCGGTCCAGCTCTGCGGGCCGCCGCACCGGTCGACGTCGGGCGAGGCCGGTGCGTGGTGCTGGTACTGCCCGGTGCGGAACGGCTGGGCGCCGGCCGCGCGGAAGTACGTGTTCGTGTTCGCTTCCACGTCCGGGTCGTCGTACGCGGCGACGATCGCGATCCGTGCACCCTCGCCGGTGTACTCCGCCGGGACGTGGTGGATCGCGCGGAGCTGCTGCGGCTGGTACCCGCACAGGGCGTTCGAGCGGTGGGTGACGTCCACCGAGGCGGGCCACGCATCGGTCACCCGCTCACTCCAGTAGGCGGCGCACTGGCCGTCGTCCGCCAGGACCGGAGGCCGGGCGTCCGTCTCGCCCGGACCGGGAGTCGGATCGTCGGTCGGACCGGCGACGGTCGGTCGCATCCCGTCGGCGTCGACGACACCGGCCACGCCGACGACGGCGTCGAGCGCACGCGGCACCGAGAGGGCACGGTCCGGTGCGACCGCGGTCGCGCCGGCGGTGGTCCACGAGGCGAAGGACGTCCCGAACGCGTCGCCGACGCGGTCGGCCGGACCGGAGACCGGCAGGACCGCGACCGACTCGCGCAGGTCGTCGACCTGGAGGCCCGCCCCGCGCAGCCACGCGGCCACGTCCGGCGCGGCGTCGGTGCGCGCGGGATCGAGGAGGACTGAGAAGTCCAGGGTGTCGGTGGTCACCGGGGCACCACGCTCGGCGTGGGCGACCCAGGTCGGGACGGAGTCGGAGAGGGTGCGCGTGTCCGCGGCTGGTGGTGCGGGGCGCGCGAGGAGCGCGCCGGGGACGAGCACGGCGAGCGCGAGCGCACCGATGACGAGACGGGTCTGCATGGGGGTCCTGGTCAGGTGGGAGACGGGAGCGCAGCGCGGCGCGCTGCTCCCGGAACCTTACAGGCAAATGAGAATCGTTATCGCTACTGCGAGAGCTCGCGGTCCAGGCGGTCGAGGAGCGCTTCGAGCGAGACTTCGAACTCCTCGTCGCCGCGGTCCTCGCTGAGCAGGGCACGCAGCCGCTGCACCTCCGGGGCGATGTCGAGGGACAGGTTCCCGTCGCCCTCCGGGACGGCGGCGCCGCCCTCGTCGAGCGGCTCCTCGGCGGGTCCTGCCTCGGCTCCCCTGACCACGGACTGCAGGAGGAGCTGGCCGAGCAGGAAACTGCTGAACGCGCGGTAGGCGTTGACGGCCTGCGCGTCGGAGAACCCGTTCCCCGTGAGGGCCCGGAGGAACGTGTCGACGACCTCGATGCTCCGGAGCGGCGGACGCAGCCAGGGTGCGGCGGGATGGCGGGTGGCGACGAGGGGGAACGCCTTGGGGTGGTCCGTCGCGATCCGGCGGACCGCGTGCGCGACCGTCTGGAGGAACGCCTGCCAGTGCGTGCCCTCGGCCTCCTCGAGGTGGGAGACGAGGTCGCTCATCAGGGAGGCGACGATGCCCTCGAGCAGGTCCTCCTTCCCGTGCACGTACCGGTAGAGGGACATGGCCTCGACGCCGAGCTCCTGCGCGAGGGAGCGCATCGACAACCCCTGCGTGCCCGACCGGTCGATCTGCCCGAGCGCGGTCGCGACGATGAGGTCCCGGCTCAGCCCGGGTGCGGTCGTCCTGTCGCGTGCCGCCATGGCGGATCTCCCTCGCTGTGGGTGGCGTCCGGCCCCGACTGCGTCCTCGTGATGCGACGCCGCCGTACCTGAGACCATACGCGCGCTTACGTCGTAAGCTCCGACGCGGGCTTACGCCGTAAGTCCGCCGAGGTGATCCCGCACCTCCATCTCGGACGCACTCCTCATCGGATCCGGTGACCACGCCGGGGAACAGGAGCACCACCATGATCGACAGCAACAGCATCAACGACCTCATCGGCGCCGACGTCTACGGCAGCGGCGAGGCGAAGATCGGCACCGTCGGACAGGTCTACGTCGACAACGACACGCAGGCCCCGACCTGGGTGACGATCCGCACGGGGCTCTTCGGCTCGTCCGAGACCTTCGCCCCGCTGACGGACGCCAACTTCGACGCCGGCATCGTCCGCGTCGCGTACGAGAAGGCGTTCGTCAAGGACGCACCGCGCGTCGAGGCGGATGGTGCCCTCAGCGACGAGGAGGAGCAGGCGCTCTACTCGTACTACGGCATGACCGACACCACCGTGGCGGACGAGCAGCCCCTGTACGACCAGGATGCCGACCGTGGTGTGAACACCCACGGCACCCAGGGCCACGACACGTCCGGCCCGACGACCGACGACGCCATGACCCGCTCCGAGGAGCGTCTGCGCGTCGGTACCGAGCAGGTCCAGGCCGGCCGTGCTCGTCTGCGCAAGCACGTCGTCACCGAGCAGGTCACCAAGACCGTCCCGGTCAGCCACGAGGAGGTCACCCTCTCCCGCGAGCCGATCACCGACGCGAACGCCGCCGACGCCCTCGCCGGCCCGGAGCTCAGCGAGGAGGAGCACGAGGTCGTCCTCTCCGAGGAGCGCGTCGTGACCGCCAAGGAGACCGTCCCCGTCGAACGCGTCCGCCTCGGCACGGAGACCGTCACCGAGCAGCAGACCGTCGACGAGGAGGTCGCCCACGAGGAGATCGAACTCGACGACAGCGAGGTCCGCAGCGCCACCGGGACCACCGACCGCGACCTCCGCTCCTGAGCACCACCGGCGGCGGCCCCTCCGTCGCCGGGACTGAGCCCGCTCACACCTGTCGGCCCCGATCATGACGAGCGGGGCCGACAGGCGTACCCGCCCCTCCCGTTCCCTCACCGGAGCACCGCACGGCCCAACGGAGCAGAGCATGAACCGAGACCAGCAGCACGTGTCCGACGCCGACGACCACGTCGAGGTGGTCCGCAGTGAGGAGCGCCTCGCCGTCACCACCGAGCGTCACGCCACGGAACGCGTCCGACTCGAGCGGTACATCGTCACCGAGCAGCGCACCGTCACGGTCGACGTCAGCCGTGAGGAGATCCGTCTGACCCGCGAGCCGATCACCGGCGGGACGCGCCTGCCGGCCGGCGCCGGCGACACCGTCCGCGAACCGATCGTGGTCGTCCTGCACGAGGAGCAGCTCGTCGTGACCAAGACCGTCGTGCCGGTCGAGCGCGTCACACTCACCACGCACACCGTCACGCAGGACGTGGTCGTCGACGAGACCCTCCGGCACGAGGTCGTCGACGTCGACGAGGTGCGCGAGTCGATGGCCTGAGCAGCCGACCCGAGTGCACCGGGCCTCCTGGCCGTCATCGCGACGGACGGGAGGCTCGTCTCGTTCCCGGCAGGACCGCGTGCTCCACAGGGGTCGGTTGCGCGTTCTGCACAGAACGCGCAAACAGTTGCGCGTTGTGTGCAATCCTGGAGACACCGAGCACGTCAGCGCCCGGGAACGAAACGATGGAGTTGCGTATGTCCGTTCCGATCAAGGCCGGGATCGAAAAGGTCCCCGGCGGCATGATGCTCGTCCCGCTCCTCGTGGGTGCCGTCCTCGCGACGGTCGCCCCGGGCACCGCGGACTTCTTCGGGTCCTTCACCGGGGGACTCCTCACCGGGAGCACGCCGATCCTGGCCGTCTTCTACGTCTGCATGGGCGCGAGCATCGACCTGCGCGCGACGCCGTACATCCTCAAGAAGGGCGGGGCGCTCTTCGGCTCGAAGGTGCTGCTCGCCGTCGTCATCGGCGTGGTCGCCGGGCAGTTCATGTCCGAGCTGCCCATCCAGGGCGGCTTCCTCACCGGCCTGTCCGTCCTGGCCCTCGTCGCCGCGTTCAGCGACACGAACGGCGGCCTCTACATGGCGCTCATGGGCCAGTACGGCAAGCCGAAGGACGTCGCCGCGTACTCGATCATGACGATCGAGTCCGGCCCCTTCCTCACGATGCTCATCCTCGGGGTCGCCGGACTGTCCGCGTTCCCGTGGCAGGCCCTCGTCGGTGCACTCATCCCCCTGGTGCTCGGCATGGTCCTCGGCTCGCTCGACCCGGCGATGCGGAAGTTCCTCTCCTCCGCGGCACCGGTCCTCATCTTCTTCTTCGGCCTGGCGCTCGGCTTCGGCATCAGCCTGCAGACCGTCCTCAGCGCGGGACTGCTCGGTGTCCTGCTCGGCCTGGTCGTGCTCTTCCTCGGCGGCAGCGTCCTGTTCCTCGCCGACCGCCTCACCGGTGGCACCGGCCTCGGCGGCCTCGCCGCGTCCTCCACCGCGGGCAACGCCGCCGCGGTGCCGATGCTCGTCGCCGCCGCCAACCCGGCCTACAAGGAGGCAGCGGGTCCCGCCACCGTGCTGGTGTCCGCCGCCATCGTGGTGACCTCGATCGGGACCCCGCTCGTCGTCGCCTGGTACGCACGGCGGATCGCGGCGAAGAAGGGCGGCACGGACACGACGCCCGCGAACGCCGCTCCCGTGGAGAGCGCGGGGAACGGAGCCGCCACGTGAGCGGGACGCACGCGACCCTGACGATCGTCGCCGACGACCTGACCGGGGCTGCCGACGCCGCCGGCGGCTACGGATCGGCGCGCACCAGCGCCGTCGTCCTCGGCCCCGACGTGCCGTGGCCCGCCGCGGACGTCCTCGCCGTGGACACCGAGAGCCGGTACCTGCCCGAGCAGGAGGCCGCGGATCTGGTCGGGTCGGTCGTCCGCCGCTCGGTCGCCCTCGGCCGACCGGTCTTCAAGAAGATCGACTCGCTCCTCCGCGGGAACGTCGGCGCCGAACTCGCCGCAGCCCTCACCGCGATCTCCGGCACTGAACGCGGCCTGGCCGTCGTCGCCCCCGCCTTCCCCGGCACCGGCCGCACGACCGTCGGCGGGGTCGTCCACGTGGACGGCGTCCCGAACACGGACGGCGACCACGCCGGCGACGTCGTCGCCTCGCTCGCCGCCGCGGGCCTCCAGGCCGGGAGGCTCACCCCCGGTCCGGCGGACAGCCCCGCGGTCCTCGCCGGTCGCCTCGACCGTCTCCGCGCCGACGGCGCCGACGCGGTGGTCGTCGACGCGGTCACCGACGCCGATCTCGAGCAGATCGCCCGGGCCTCCCGGCTGGTCGCGGGTCCGGTCCTGGCGACCGGGTCCGGCGGACTCGCCGCGCACATGGTGCCGACCGACGGCGCGACCGCGATGTCGGCTCCCCCGCTGCCGGCCGTCGACCGCGTGCTCGTCGTCGTCGGGAGCTACTCCGGCCCCGCCCGGTCCCAGATCGACGAACTCGTGCGCCGCGGCGCCGAGCACGTCGAGTTGCGGCACCGCGACGACGGCGAGCAGGCTGCGACGGACCAGATCTCCAGCGCTCCCGGCGACGTCATCCTGACGCCCGACCTGGGCATCCCGGTCGACAAGGGGAACGCCCTCGACGTCGCCGCGGCACTCGCGACGACCGTCACGCGGAGTGCGCACCGCTTCGACGCCCTCGTCCTGACCGGCGGGGAGACCGCGCGGGCCGTCCTCGACGCGCTCGGCATCGACAGCGTCCGCGTGCACGGGACCGTCGAACCCGGCGTCGTCCTGAGCAGCCACCCCGACCACCGCCCGATCCTCGTGACGAAGGCGGGTGCGTTCGGCGACGCCGGCACCCTCGCCCGCACGGTCCGGGCCCTCCGACAGCTGAACACCGAAGAGTGAGGAACACAATGAAGCCGATCATCGCGATCACGATGGGTGACGCCGCCGGCGTCGGACCCGAGATCATCGCCAAGGCGATGGCCGACCAGGCGACCCGGTCGCTGGCGACGATGTTCGTCATCGGCGACCTCCGCCGTCTGCAGCTCGCCATGGACGTCGTCTCGAGCACGCTGACCCTCAACCGGATCGGTGACCCGTCCGAGGTGACCGAGGACCCGACCACCATCGACGTCCTCGACATCCCGTGCATCCCCGAGGACCTGGCCTGGGGCGAACTCTCCGCCGAGGCCGGACACGGCGCCTTCCTGTTCATCGAGAAGGCCGTCGAGCTCGCGATGGCCGGCACGATCGACGCCATCTGCACCGGTCCGCTCAACAAGGCCGCGCTGCACATGGGCGGGCACCAGTACCCCGGCCACACCGAGATGCTCGCCGAACTCGCGGGGATCGACGAGGTCTCGATGATGCTCACCGCGCCGAACATGCGCGTCATCCACGTCACCACGCACCTGGGCCTCGTCGACGCCGTCGCCGCCATCGACGGCGACCGGGTCTACCGCACCATCGCGCGCGGCAACGACCTGCTCGTCCGCTCCGGCAACGAGCGTCCGCGCATCGCCGTCGCCGCGATCAACCCGCACGGTGGCGAGAACGGCCTGTTCGGCAACGACGAGGAGGCCCAGAAGATCCAGCCCGGCGTCGACCGAGCACGTGCCGAGGGCCTCGACGTCATCGGTCCGCTGCCCGCCGACACCCTCTTCATGCTCGCCAGTCGCGGCGACTACGACCTGGTCGTCGCCCAGTACCATGACCAGGGCCACATCCCGGTGAAGGTGCTCGGGCTGAAGAACGGTGTGAACGTCACCGTCGGCCTGCCGTTCGTCCGGACCTCGGTCGACCACGGAACGGCGTTCGACATCGCCGGGAAGGACATCGTGGACCACGAACCGCTGCTCGAAGCGCTCCGTCAGGCCGCCGACCTGTCCCCGGAGCGCGAAGGCTGACGTGAACGCCCGCGACCGTCGGCGCGAGATCAGCCGCCTGCTGCAGGAGAAGCCCGTCACCGTCGACGAGCTCGCAGCGGTGTTCTCGGTCTCCGCGTCGACGATCCGGCGGGACCTCGACACGATGACGCGGGACGGCACCATCGTCCGGACGTACGGCGGTGCGCAGACCATCGGCGGGGCGGAGCGGAGTCTGCGGGAGCGTGAGGCGATCGCCGTCGAGCAGAAGGCAGCGATCGGCCGGCTCGCGAGCACGTTCGTGGAGGACGGGGCCGTCGCCGTGCTCGACGCCGGGACCACCGTGGGGGCGCTCGCGCGGAACCTCGTCCACCGCGAGGGCATCACCGTCGTGACGACCGGACTGACGACCACCAACGCACTCGAGCACAGCACGGGAGTCGAGCTCATCGTCGTGGGCGGGCGGCTGCGGCACATCAGCTCGGGGTTCGTCGGGCCCTTCGCCGAGCGGGTGATGGCGGATGTGTCGGCCGACGTCGCGTTCCTCGGGGCCGACGGGGTCTCCGCGGAGTTCGGGCTCGGCGAGGAGACGCCGGAGCAGGCGTCGTTGAAGCGCGTGATGGTCGAGCGGGCGCGCGAGCTGTACGTGCTGGCGGACTCGACGAAGCTCGGGGTGGCCTCGGCCCACTGGTGGACGCGGATCGAGCGGCCGTGGGTGCTCGTCACGGACGACGGGGCGACGGAGGAGCAACTGGCGGCGTTCCGGGGGGCGGAGTCGGTGACGCTGCACGTGGCGGCGACCGGTCACCTCGCCTGAGGACGGGCGCTCATCGCACCGGTTCGCCTGCGCACCGCCGGACACCGGCGCACCTTCCGTGGAAGGGTCGAGCCATGCTGCACCACCAGACCGTCGTCATCGCCGGCTGCGGCGACCTCGGCACCGAGGCCGCCCTCCGCTTCGCCGACCTCGGGTACCGCGTCGTCGGACTCCGTCGTCGCGCGGAGCTCCTGCCCGCACCGATCGAGGGCCGGAGCACCGACCTGCGCCAGGACGTGCCCGAGATCGACGCCGACACCGCGATCGTGGTCGTCGCCCTGGCCGCGGGCAGCCGGGACCCGGACGAGTACCGGGCGACCTACGTCGACGGCCTCCGGAACGTGCTGGACGGCATCGACCGGTCGGGAGCGAGCCCGCGGATCGTCGTCGTGTCCTCGACCGCGGTCTACGACGTGTCGGACGGCAGCGTCGTCACCGAGGAGACCCCGGCGACCGGCGGGACGCCCACGGCGCAGGTCCTCGTGGAGGCCGAAGCGCTCCTCCGAGAGCGAGCGCCGCGTGCGGTGCTCCTCCGACTCTCCGGGATCTACGGGCCCGGGCGGGAGCGGCTCATCGACCAGGTGCGATCCGGCGCGGCCCGACTCGCGCCGAGCCCGGGGGCGTCTCCCCACACGAACCGCATCCACCGCGACGACGCCGCGGCCGCGATCGTGCACCTCGCGACACTCGACGACCCGGCGCCGACCTACCTGGGCACCGACGACCAGCCAGTCCGACTCGACGACGTGCTCCGGTTCCTCGCCGACGAACTGGCGGTGCCGGCACCGGGGTCGGGTCCGGCGTCCGACCGGCAGGCGGGAGGCGACAAGCGGCTGTCGAACGCGCTCCTGCGGTCGACCGGCTTCACGTTCCGCTACCCGACCTTCCGCGAGGGCTACCGCGCGGTGCTCGCCGGCGAGGGTGCACGGCACAGCTGACCGCGGGACGCTGCTGCTCCTCCGAGCCATGCCCGCGCGGCTGGCCGTCGGGAGCTACTCATGGGCGGAGCGTCAGTACATGCCGGACACGCGATGTCTCGGACACGTGGCTGTGGACCGCTGGAGCGATGCCATTGAGGATGTTCAACATCTCCCGGTGTACCTGAGCGGGGTCCGGGCTCCCCGACCGCGTCGCTATGGGTTCGTGATGCGCGATCCGGTTGCGGAGCGTGTTCACCGACTCGATCGTGTGGTCGACGTGGGAGCGTTGCGTACCCTTCGGGAAGGCGTGGTGCAGGTACGGCACCCAGACGGTCTTCTCCATCGCGTTGGTCGTCAGCTGCCGCCAGAACCCGAGGGTCAACTCCGCGATCACCTTCCCGGGGGTCGCGCTTCCGAAACCACAGCGAGCGATGGCGGCATCGACTGCTTTCCGGTTGAGGGCGTTGACGTCCGAGCCCCGTTTGATCCCCTTGACGTTCCTCGTGCGCCAGATCGGGACGATCGCAGGCGATTCCGCATCGAGGAGCCAGTGCGTGTTCGTTCGCCAGCGCGCCGAGATGGCCGTGTCGTAGGCGTTCCGCAGTGCCACTTCGAAGTGGGCGATGTCGTGCATGAGCGCTTGCCCCGCCTGGACGTTCCATTCGTACAGGCGAAGGGCCCGGCTTCGGTCGCCGTCGGCGTCTGCCACGTACCGCGCGAACCGCGCGGCGCCGAGCCAGTCGTCCACCCAGGAGTCCGACACTTCCCCAACTTCCCCGCAGAAAAAAGCAGAGCCCCGGCGACATGGTCGAAACCAGCGGTCCACACGGGGCTTACGAGCACCAGAGTAGCGGAGCCTCGATCGGGCGGCAACGGCGACGGATGTTCAGTGCCCGCGGTGGTCCTGGATCGTCATCCGCGGCCCGAACGCCGGCTTCCGGAACCCCGACCCCGAGATGAGCCGCACGACCCGTTCGCGGTGCCCCCGCCACGGTTCCAGCAGTTCGAGCATCCCGTCGTCGTCGACCGGCCCTCCGGTGAGTGCCCATCCGACGAGGGCGGGCACGTGGTAGTCCCCGACGCTCGGCGAGTCCGGGTCCCCGTGCGACCGCTGCGCCGTCTCGGCAGCGGTCCACGGTCCGACGCCGGGGATGGACTGCAGCCGACTCGCGACGAGCTCCCCGCCGCGGCCGAGCGCCAGCGTCCGTTCGAGTGCGGGCGCGACCTTCACGACGCGCATCACCGTCGCCGAGCGCCCGGGCTCGATGCCGGCCTTGTGCCACTCCCAACTCGGGATGCGCGCCCAGGTGTCGGCGTCCGGCGGGACGACCATGCCCTCGGGAGCCGGGCCGGGTGCGGGCGTGCCGAAGCGTCGGACGAGGTACCGCCACGCACGCCAGGCCTGCCGCGAGGTCACCTTCTGCTCCATGATCGCGGGCACGAGCATCGCGACGACCGTGTTCGTCCGGAGGAGCCGTAACCCCGGCTGGCGGTGTCGCGCCTGTTCCAGGAACGCATGCGCGGACACGTCGAGTTCGGACCAGTCGTCACCGCGTCCGACGAGGTCGGGTCCGTGCGACACGGCCCACGCGGCTCCGGCACCCCACGCGCTGATCGCGACGGCGTCGCCGACGGCCCGGACGAGGACGGATGCCGGCCCCTCCGGGGTGCGCAACGCGAGCCACACGTCGGACCCGACCACCCGGTGCGCCGGATCGCCGGAGCCGCGCGACAGGGGCCGCAGCGTCGCGATCACGTCCACCGGGCCTCCCGGCCGGTAGACGGTGTCGACACGGCGTAGGTCGACGAGCGGGTCGCGGTCCTGCTCGTCGTCGCCGGTCGACGCCGCAGCGGATCGGACGGAAGCCATGCAGGGATCGTAAGCGTCGGCACGGACACCGGCGACCGCGGCCGACGCTCCCACGGCGGTTGTCCACGACCTCGGGTCACAGCATGGCGATACCGGAGTCGCGTCGGCCATGATGAGGGGGTCCACCGAACCCGACATCGGAAGTCCTCTCCATGCGCATCGGCATCCTCACCTCCGGCGGCGACTGCCCCGGTCTCAACGCGGTCATCCGGGCCATCGTGCTCAAGGGCATCGCGATCCACGGCCACGAGTTCGTCGGCTTCCGGGACGGCTGGCGGGGCGTGGTCGAGGGTGACATCGTGCCGCTCGGCCGCAAGGACATCCAGGGCATCGCGAAGCAGGGCGGGACGATCCTCGGCACGAGCCGGACGAACCCGTTCGAGGGCCCGAAGGGCGGCGTCGAGAACATCACCGCGACGCTCGAGCGGCACGGCATCGACGCCATCGTCGCCATCGGTGGCGAGGGCACACTGGCCGCCGCGAAGCGCCTCACCGACGCCGGGCTCAAGATCGTCGGCGTCCCCAAGACGGTCGACAACGACCTCGGTGCCACGGACTACACGTTCGGCTTCGACACCGCGGTGGCGATCGCGACCGAGGCGATGGACCGCCTCCGCACCACGGGTGAGTCCCACTCGCGCTGCATGGTCGCGGAGGTCATGGGTCGGCACGTCGGCTGGATCGCCCTCCACTCGGGCATGGCGGCGGGCGCGCACGCGATCCTCATCCCCGAGCAGAAGACCTCCCTCGCGCAGATCGCGGAGTGGGTCCAGGCCGCCTACGACCGCGGGCGTGCACCGCTCGTCGTGGTCGCCGAGGGGTTCGTCCCCGACCACGAGGACACCGCCCACACCGAGCGCGGCCTCGACGCCTTCGGCCGACCGCGCCTGGGCGGCATCGGCGAGCGCCTCGCCCCGCTCATCGAGGAGATGACGGGCATCGAGACCCGCGCCACGACGCTCGGGCACATCCAGCGCGGCGGCACCCCGACGGCCTACGACCGGGTGCTCTCGACCCGGCTCGGCCTGGCGGCGATCGACGCCGTCGTCGAGGAGCGCTGGGGCCGGATGGTCGCCCTGAAGGGCACCGAGATCGTGCACGTCTCCTTCGAGGACGCGCTCGGCGAGCTGAAGACCGTGCCGCAGGACCGGTACGACGAAGCCGCCATCATGTTCGGCTGACGCCGGGCGCCGGGACCTCGATCAGTCCTCGGCCACCCGGGTCGCACAACACGCCGCCGGCCGTTCGCCGAGGTCGTACGACATGCCGTTCGCTCCGGAGACGAGCGGCATGTCGTGCGACCTGGAGCGTGTCGCCCACCCGCGGCGGCTGCGCCCGCGCCCGCGCCCGACCGGGAGGCCCGGGGTAGCGTCGCGCGCATGACCCGCGCCGTCCTCGTGTCCCGTTCCGCCGCCCCCATCGTCACCGACGTCGACCTGCCCGCCCCCGGCGACCGGGAGGCCCTGGTCACCGTCACGAGGTCGAGCGTCAACTACAAGGACGGCCTGGCCGTCGCCGGCGACCCCGGCGTCGTGCGGACCGACCCGCTCGTGCCCGGCATCGACGTGGTCGGCACCGTGGCCGCGGTCGGACCGAACGTGCAGGACGTGGCGGTCGGCGAGCGCGTGGTCCTGACCGGCGCGGGCGCGGGCGAGACCCGGCACGGCGGCTGGGCGGAGCAGTGCGTCGTCCCGGTGGACGCGCTGGTCTCCCTGCCCGACGGCATCGACGACGACCTGGCGGCAGCGATCGGCACGGCCGGGTTCACCGCGATGCTCAGCGTCCTGGTGCTCGAGCGCGGAGTCGCCCCCGAGGACGGGCCGGTCCTGGTGACCGGAGCCTCGGGCGGGGTCGGCACGGTGGCGATCGCCCTGCTCGCGGCCCGCGGGTACCGGGTGGCCGCGTCGACCGGTCGGCCGGAGAACGGCGACGCGCTCCGGGCCCTCGGCGCGGCGGACGTCATCGACCGCGCGACGATCGCCGAGCCGGGGAAGCCGATGCAGCGCGCGGTGTGGGCCGGCGCGGTCGACAGTGTCGGTGGTGCGACCCTCGCGAACGTCCTCGCGGCGACGCAGTACGGCGGCTCGGTCACGGCGTGCGGGTTGGCGCAGGACACCTCCCTGCCGACGACGGTGCTGCCGTTCATCCTGCGCGGGGTGTCCCTGCTCGGCATCGACTCGGTCGCGGCGCCGCTCGACCTGCGGCAGCGGGCCTGGGCACGGCTCGCGACGGACCTCGACCCGGCGCTGCTCCGGGCGGTGACCCGCACGGTCGGCCTCGCCGAGGCGATCGAGGTCGGCGCGGAGGTCGTCGCCGGACGGGTGCACGGGCGGACGGTGGTCGACGTCACGCGGTGATCCGGGCCTCCCGGCCGGCGGTGCCGACGGGGCTGCACCGGTCAGCACCCGGGCGGGCACGGGCGGCGGCGGCCCCCGCTCCTGCGCCCGCTCCTTAGCAAGCGTTTGCACAATGTCACGTTAGGATTTGAGTACCGAACACCTTCATTGAGGAGACCCGGATGCCGGTACCCAAGTCGACCGTCGAGAACTCGCCCCGGAAGCTCCTCCGCGACGTCGTCCTCGAGAAGATGCTCGCCGCGATCCAGGACGGCACCCTGCAGGCCGGGGAACGCCTCAACGACGACGAGCTGGTCGCCTGGCTCGGTGTGAGCCGCACCCCCATCCGCGAGGCGATCGCGAAGCTGGTCGACTACGGCCTGGTCGAGATGGAGGCGAACCGCTACACGCGCGTCGCCTCCCCCACCCGCGAGCAGTACGACGACGCCTTCCAGGTGCTGTTCGGCATCGGTGAGCTCGCCGCCCGCTGGTCGTTCCCCCGCTTCGAGGACGCCGACGTCAAGGCGTTCGGCAAGATCCTCGACGACATGCGCGCGCACGCCGAGGCCGAGGACCGCGCCCTGAACGACGACATCGACAAGGCGATCGCGTTCATGGTCGCCAAGTCGGGCAACGAGCTCCTCGTGAAGACGAGCGAGTCGCTGCTGAACCGCGCGAAGTTCGTCCGCATCGGTGAGCCCGAGTTCGTGTTCTGGGACGTCGCGGACGCGCTCGACGGCTTCCGTGCCGCCGCGAAGGGCCGTGACGGTGAGGCCGGCGGCGCGCTCGTGCGCGGGCTCGGTCGCGCGATGGCCGAGCACCTCGCCACGGCACGGGCGGCGAAGGCCGCAGAGGCCTGATCCGGCGAGCGGTCGGCCCCGCCGCCCACATGTGGCGGGGCCGACCTGCGTCCTGCGTCGTACGTCCTGCGCGAGGATGGAGACGTGACCGACGTCCTGCTCCGCGCCACCGCCCTCCGTGTCACCCGCAGCGGACGCGACCTGCTGCACGACGTGGACCTCACCGTCCGCAGCGGGGAGCACTGGGCACTGCTCGGCTCGAACGGCGCCGGCAAATCGACCCTGCTCGCGGTGCTCGGCGCCACCGGACACCCGACCGCCGGCCACGTCGAGGTGCTCGGTCGACAGCTCGGACGTGTCGACGTCCGTGAGCTCCGTGAGCACATCGGGCACGTCGACCCTCGGCACCGGATGCTGTCGCCGCTGACCGTCCTCGAGACCGTGCTGACCGGGCGCACCGGGACGACCGACCTCATGACGCGGTGGGAGCCGACGGCCGACGACCTCGTCCGTGCCGAGCAGCTCGTCGCCGACGTCGGACTCACCGCGCGCCGCGACGCCCGCTGGCCGGTGCTGTCGCAGGGCGAACGGGGACGTGCGCTCATCGCCCGGGCGCTGCTGTCCGACCCGCGGCTGCTGCTGCTCGACGAACCCGCGACCGGACTCGACGTCGCCGCACGGGAGCACCTGCTCGAGACCGTCGACGCCCTGCGTGTCCGGCAACCGGAACTCGGCAGCGTGATGGTCACCCACCACCTGGAGGACCTGCCGGCCTCGACCTCGCACGCGATGCTCCTCCGCGACGGGGGCGTCGTGGCGCAGGGGCCGGCGGACGAGGTCATCACCTCGGCGCTGGTGTCGGCCGCGTTCGATTTCCCGCTGGCGGTCGAGCGCAGCGGTGGGCGCTGGCACGCACGACGGGCCGACTGAGGCGGGCGGGCCTCCCGGCCGGCGCGGACCGGTCGCGCGACCGCGGTCGTCGCGTGGCCACGAGACGCCCCCGTCAGTGACGGACGCCGCCTTCGTCGCAGCACGCCGTCGAACGGGGCGGCGCCTCGGGCACTCGGCGGTGTGACGGGCAGACGCCTCCGTCACGGGCAGACGGCGGCGTCTCGCGCACCTCGCGGACGGGCCGACGGGAGGCGCGGCCCCTCCGGACCGCGCCTCCCGTCCGTCGTCGGCCGGCTACTCGGTCGCGGCAGCGGCCGCCTTCGCGGCAGCCGGCAGCGCGTCGAGGATCCGCGACACCGCGCGCTCGTCGTGCGCGGCGGTGAGGAACCACGCCTCGTACACGCTCGGCGGCAGGGTCACGCCGGAGTCGAGCATGCTGTGGAAGAACGCCGCGTACCGGAAGGCCTCCTGCGCGCGGACGTCGTCGTAGTCCCGCGGCGGGGTGTCCAGGAACGCGAACGAGAACAGGTTCCCGGCGTGCTGGACGGTGTGTGCGACGCCCTCGGCCGCGAGCGCCTCGCTCGTGGCCCGGGAGACGACGTCCGCCGTCCGGTCGAGGTGCGCGTAGACGTCGGCGGTCGCGGCCCGGAGCGTGGCGATGCCCGCGGCCACCGCGAGCGGGTTCCCGGACAGCGTGCCCGCCTGGTACACGGGGCCGAGCGGGGCGAGGAAGTCCATGACCTCGCGACGCCCGCCGAGTGCGGCGAGGGGCATGCCGCCGCCGATGACCTTGCCGTAGGTGACGAGGTCGGGCTTCCATCCCGTCCCCTCGGGCACGGTGCCGTCCGCTTCGAGCCCCCACCAGCCGGCCGGGCCGACACGGAAGCCGGTCAGGACCTCGTCGACGATGAGCAGCGCGCCGTGCGACTGCGTGATCTGTGCCAGGGCCCGGTTGAACCCGCGCTCCGGGGCGAGGACGCCCATGTTCGCGGGGGCGCCCTCGACGATCACGGCCGCGATGCGCTCCGAGTGCTCGTCGAAGGCGCGACGGACGGCGTCAAGGTCGTTGTACGGCAGCACCAGCGTCTGCGCGGCGGTCTCGGCGGTGATGCCCGCGCTGCCGGGCAGTGCGAGCGTGGCGACGCCCGAACCGGCCTCGGCCAGGAGCGAGTCCGAGTGGCCGTGGTAGTGCCCGGCGAACTTCACGAGCAGGTCCCGGCCGGTGTAGCCGCGGGCCAGGCGGATCGCCGTCATGGTCGCCTCGGTGCCCGTGGACACCATGCGGATCTTCTCGATCGGCCCGTCGCCGTCCACCTGCACGCGCTGCTTCACGAGCTCCGCGAGTTCGGTCTCCCCGGGCGTGGAGGCACCGAACGACAGACCCCGGGCCGCCGCCTGCTGCACGGCCTCGACCGTGCCGGGGTGCGCGTGGCCGAGGATCGCCGGGCCCCACGAGGCGACGAGGTCGACGTACTCGCGACCCTCGGCGTCCGTGACGGTGGCGCCCTTCGCGGACACCAGGAAGCGGGGTGTCCCGCCGACCGAGCCGTAGGCACGCACCGGCGAGTTCACGCCGCCGGGGATGCTGTCCTTCGCGCGGCCGAACAGGTCGTCATTGGTGGTCATTCGGGTGCCTTCCCGGTCGGTGCGATGCCGGCGACGTCCGCCGAGCTGCCGGAGGTGCGCAGGCCGGCCTCCTCGTTGAGCTTGCGGGCCATGTCGACCGCGAAGTAGGTGAGGATCGCGTCGGCGCCGGCGCGCTTGATGCCGATGAGGGCCTCCATCGCGGCGGCGTCCCGGTCGATCCACCCGTTCTGGGCGGCAGCGGTGATCATCGCGTACTCGCCGGAGATCTGGTACGCCCAGACCGGCACCGGTGAGGTGTCGGCCGTGCGGGCGAGGACGTCGAGGTAGCTCATCGCGGGCTTCACCATGACGATGTCGGCGCCCTCCTCGATGTCCTGCTCGACCTCGCGGAGGCCCTCCCGCCCGTTGCCGGAGTCGAGCTGGTACGTGCGGCGGTCACCCTGCAGGGTGCTCGCGACGGCCTCCCGGAAGGGCCCGTAGAAGGCCGAGGCGTACTTGGCCGCGTAGGCGAGCAGCGCGGTGCCGGAGTGCCCGGAGACGTCGAGCGCGTCCCGGGCGGCGGCGATCTGGCCGTCCATCATGCCGCTCAGGCAGACGAGCTCGGCGCCGGCCTCGGCCTGGGCGACCGCCATGTCCCGGTAGCGGAGCAGCGTCGCGTCGTTGTCGACCGAGCCGTCCGCCGCGAGGACACCGCAGTGCCCGTGGTCGGTGAACTCGTCGAGGCACAGGTCGGACTGTACGACGAGGGCGTCCCCGACCTCTTCCTTCGCCACACGGATCGCGACGTTGAGGATGCCGTCCGGATCGGTCGCGCCGGAGCCGACCGCGTCCTTGTGCTGCGGGACGCCGAACAGGTTGACGCCACCGATGCCGACCGACGCGGCCTCGTTCAGTGCACGGCGGAACGAGTCGAGGGAGTGCTGCTGCACCCCGGGCATGCTCGAGATGTCGATCGCGTCGGTGGCGCCTTCGCGGATGAACATCGGCAGCACGAGCTCGGCGGGGTGGAGCCGGGTCTCGGCGACGAGACGACGCATCGCGGGGGTGGCGCGGAGACGTCGGGGGCGGACCTGGGGGAAGCGGCCGGTCACGGGTGGCCTTCCTGTTCGGGGGTGGATGGGTCGAGGGCCTCGACGACGGCGTCGAGGAGGGCTTCTGCGGACCGTTCGGCGGCGACGACGTCCACCGGCAGGCCGGCGGCGTGGGCCTCGTCGGCGGTGCCGGGGCCGATGCAGGCGATCCGGGTGCGGGGGTCGAGGGGGGTGAGACGACGAGCGACTTCGCGGGCGATGCTGCCGCTCGTCACGAGGACGACGTCCGGCGCGGGGTCGCCCGGGATCGGCGCGTCACCGGTCCCGACCGTACGGTACGCGACCACCTCTGACACGTCGATGCCCCTGGCCCGCAGGCCGTCGACGAGGGTGGGTGCGGCCAGGTCGGAGCGCGGGTGGAGGACGAGTCGGGCGTCCGCCGGGAGCGCCCGCACGAGTCCGGCCGCCGAGTGGTCGTCCGGCACGAGGTCGACGGTCCACCCGACGGCGCGGGCCGCGCGGGCGGTCGCCTCGCCGACGGCGGCGACGCGGACCCCGGCCGGGAGGCCCGGCAGGCGTTCCGCGAGCACCCGCACGGTGGTCGCGCTGGTCACCACGAGCCAGTCGTCGCCCGCTCGCTCGGCGCCCTCGCCGTCGAGGTGCGACGACTCGCCGTGTGCGGGTCGTCGAGGTTCCACGATGTCGGAACCCGACGCCTCGAGGTTCCGGAATTCCGGAACCGGGGCGGGGCGGCCGGCCGCGAGCCGGGCGACCATCCGGTCGAGGGGACCGGCGTCGAGCGGCGGCGCGTCGGTGACGAGCGGGACGATGCGCGGGTCGAGCCCGCGCGCAGCAGCTGCCGCGGCGACCCGTTCTCCCCATGAGCCACCGCGCGGGACGACGACCACGGGCCGGGGCCCGGTCCTGTCGTCCCGCGTGGTGTCCGTGGTGATCGTCGCCCTACTCGGTCGTGGTGGCGGACGTGTCGGACGGCCCCTCGGTACCGGGGGTGTCGAGGCCGGGGCCGACGGTGTGCCCGGCGTCGTGCTCGGCCGAGACCGACCCGGCGGAGCTCGACAGGTCGGCCAGCTCGGCGGCGCCGTTCTCGAGCAGCTCGGCGGCGACCCGGTCGGCGACGGACAGGGCCTCGTCGAGGCGGTCCTGCGCCGACCCGTCGAGCACGGCCGCGTGCGACGCGGTCCGGTACTCGGAGCCATCGGGGCGGTAGACCGTCGCCGAGACGAGGAGCATCTCGGCGTCGACGACCGCGGTCGCGCCGATCGGGGCGGAGCAGCCAGCCTCGAGCTTGGCGAGCACCTCGCGCTCGGCGGTCACCGTCAGGCGGGTCGGGGCGTGCTCGATCTTCCGCAGCGCGGCGAGCAGGTTGCGGTCGTCCTCGTCCGTGCGGATCTCGACCGCGAGCGCACCCTGACCGGGAGCACTCGGCCAGAACCCGAGGTCGAGCAGCTCGGTCGCGGCATCGAGCCGTCCGATGCGTCCGAGCCCGGCGGCCGCGAGCACGACGGCGTCCAGGTCGTCCTCCACACGGGCGAGCCGCGTGTCGATGTTGCCGCGGATGTCGATGACGTCCAGGTCCGGCCGGTCCGCCTTGAGCTGCGCGACACGGCGGGGCGACCCCGTGCCGACCTTCGCGCCCTCGGGCAGGGTCTCGACCGTCGCACCGTTCCGCGCCACGAGGACGTCACGCGCGTCGGCACGCTTCGGCACGGCGCCGATCGTCAGGCCCGGGTACGGCGCGGTCGGCAGGTCCTTCAGCGAGTGCACGAGCACGTCCACCTCGCCCGCCACGAGCGCCTCCCGCAGCGCGGACGCGAAGACGCCGGTACCGCCGAGGGACGCCAGGGAGGCCCGGTTCGTGTCGCCCTCGCTCGTCACGGTGACGAGTTCCACCGGACGGCCGGCGGCCTTCGCCAGGCGGTCGGCGACGTCCTGCGACTGGGCGACCGCCAGTCGGCTGGCACGGGTGCCGAGCCGGATCGGGGCCGGGCCGTCGGTCGCCGGGGTGCTGGGGTGGTCCGCGGTCGCCTCGGTCACGGAGCGACGCCGGCGGCTGCGGGCTTGAACCCCGCTCGCACGTTCTCGCAGCACCCCGGACGGCACACGTCGTACCAGGGGCCGATGTCGGTCATGTGCGGACGCTCGGCGGTCGGCGTGCCGTTGACCCGCTCGAGCACGAGGTCGACGAGACCGGCCACGTAGGCCGGGTCGACGCCGGGGGTCTGCGTGCGGAGCGACCAGAAGCCGAGCTCGCCGGCGGTCTCGGTGGCTTCCTCGTCGAGGTCCCACATGACCTCCATGTGGTCGCTCACGAAGCCGAGCGGGACGATGAGCACGGCGCGGGTGGGGCCGCCCTTGAGCTCCTCGTTCATGTAGTCGTTGATGTCGGGCTCGAGCCACGGCTGCGTCGGGGGACCCGAGCGCGACTGGTAGACGAGCTTCCAGGCGGGCTTCGACGTGCCCTGCAGGTGCGCGTGCTCGGGCTGCTCGAGCAGTTCCGCCCACGCCTGGTCGAGGACGACCTGCCCGACGGCGAGGTGCTGCGCCTCGTACGCACCGTGCTCGTCGAAGCCCCGGTAGTCGGGGCCGGAGCGGGCGGCGTCGGTCGACGGGATCGAGTGCGTGGAGAACAGCACCTGGAGCTCCGTCGCGACGTCGAGGCCGTCGTTCTCGGCGATCGCGCGGGCCAGTCCGTCGCGGACCCCGTCGATGAACGGCCGGACGAAGCCGGGGTGGTCGAAGAACTGCCGGACCTTGTCGATCTGGATCGTGTCGATCAGACCGGTCTCGTCGAGCACGCGGGCGTAGTCCTCGCGGTACTGACGGCAGCTCGAGAACGACGAGTACGCGCTCGTGGCGATCGCGATGAGCTTGTTGTAGCCCTTGTCGGCCGCCTCGGTGAACGCCTCTTCGAGGTAGGGCTCCCAGTTGCGGTTGCCCCAGAGGACGGGCATGTCGATGCCCCGCGAGGCGAGCTCGGCCTCGAGCGCGGCCTTGAGCGCACGGTTCTGGGCGTTGATCGGGCTGACGCCGCCGAAGTGGCGGTAGTGGTGCGCCACCTCCTCCAGACGCTCGTCCGGGATGCCGCGACCGCGCGTGACGTTGCGGAGGAACGGGATGACGTCGTCCTGACCCTCGGGCCCACCGAAGCCGGCGAGCAGGATCGCGTCGTACGCGGTCGGCACCTCGACGTGCTCCGGGCCGGACGCGGCCGCTTCGGTGGCGGCGAGGACGGGCTTGCCGTTCGTGATCATGCTGGTGTCGGTCATGACAGCACCTCCGGGAGTTCGGCGGTCGTCACGCGACGACCCGTGTAGAAGGGCACTTCCTCGCGGACGTGCATGCGGGCCTCGGTGTAGCGGAGGTCGCGCATGAGGTCGACGAGGTCGACCAGGTCCGGGCTCTCGAGCGGCAGGATCCACTCGTAGTCACCGAGGGCGAAGGACGCGATGGTGTTCGTCAGGACGCGGCGGTACTTCGCGCCGGCGATGCCGTGGTCGCGCAGCATCTTCGAACGCTCTTCCTCGGGCAGCAGGTACCACTCGTACGAGCGCACGAAGGGGTACACCGTGATCCACGGCTCCGGGTCCTTGCCGCGCAGGAAGGCCGGGGTGTGCCGCTTGTTGAACTCGGCTTCCCGGTGCATGGCCATGGCGTGCCAGACGGGCTCGGCCTCGGCGAAGAGGGCCGTGCGGCGGATCTCGCGGAGGACCGCCTGGATCGCCTGTGCGTCGTCGCCGTGCAGCCAGATCATGACGTCCGCGTCGGCCCGGAAGCCGGAGACGTCGTAGAAGCCGCGGATGGTGACGCCGCGCTCGGCAGCCGCGGAGACGACCCCGTCGAGTTCCGCGACCGCATCCGCACCGCCGGGTCGGACGGCGCCGACCGGGCGGCGGAAGACCGCCCAGAGGGCGTAGGCCGTGAGCAGGTTCGGGTCGATCCCGGAAGCCGGGTCCGTCTCGTGCGCTGTGCTGGCCGCTGGTGCTGCGGGGGTTGCTGGGGTGGGCACGTCAGTGCTCATGGGTCGGTCGTCCTCCACGTTCGCCGGGGGTGTGTTTCGCCGGCCCCCTTCGCCGAGCGGGTGTCCGGGACGATCGTCCACTGCGGCTCGCGAAGGCTCGCCGCGTGTGGATCACCGCCGTCGGAGCACCGCTACGACGATACCCCCGACCACTGCCACTCCCGCTGCGAGCCCGGCCAGGTACGGCACCGGGTTCGCGTCGACGCCACGCTTGACCTTCGACGCGGCGATGCCGAGCTGCTTCGGCACGTTCAGCTTGTCCTCGATCGCGTCGAGGGTGTCGAAGAGCTGGGCACGGGTCGCAGCGACGCGGTCGGCGATCTTCGACTGGTCGTCGTGCTGGGGGTCGGTCACTGGTCCTCCGAGGGAGTCGTGGGGATGACGGGCGTCAGAACCGGCCGTCGACGTCCGGCTTCCGTGACGCACGGAGCGTCTCGGGGGTGGGCTTCCGCCCGAGGCCCTTCACCGCGTTGACGTCGTTCTTGACGCTCGCGATGGTGCGCTTCGGCGTGACCGGCAGGCCCTTCTTGAGCCGCTTCCACCCGATGAACCCGAGGATCGCCGCGACGATCAGCATGAGGACGGCGAGCAGCAGCGCGGCGAGCCACGCGGGCATCACCGTGGCGAGGCCCATCACCGCTGCGGTGAGGAGCACGCCGATCGCGTACAGCACGATCACCAGCGCGGCGACGAGGATGCCAGCGGCGACCGCGAAGACCTTCGCCTTGCCGATCATCTCGGCCTTGAGGAGGGCGATCTCCCCCTTGACCAGGTCCTTGACGAGGTCGGGGACGTCCTTCACGAGGCCGAACAGCGACCGCGACTTCCGGTCGCGTGTGTCGGTCATGAGATCTGCGAGCCCTTGCCGGACGACGCCTTCGAGCTCACCTTGCGGACGACCTTCTTGGTCTGCTCACCGATGAAGTCGGCGACGTCGGGCGTGCGGTCGGACACGAAGTCCTCGACCTGGTTCACGCTCTTCTGGACGCCGTTGCTGTTCCAGATCTTGCCGCTGACGGTCTTGATCTGCTCGTACCGCGCCCGTCCGGCTCGCGATCCCAGGACGTACCCGAGTGCTGCGCCGGCGACGAACAGGAGCTTTCCTCGCATGAGCGATTCCTCCGTTGGGTCAGTGTGCTGTGAAGGCACCGTGCGTGGTCATGCACCGATCGGCATGTGTCCGACGGTTCCCCCAACAGTAGCCCTCGGAGGGTCAGCGGTCCGCTCAGGAATCCAGGATGCGCTCAGCAGCCGCCCGGGCAGCGGTGACGATGCCGGACAGCCCTCGCCCAGAGGACGCCTCACCGATCCCGACCACGCCCTCCGCCAGCCCGGCGGCCTCGGCGTCCGGTCCGTGCCAGCGGACGCGGGCCGCGCCGACGACGTGCTCCGGACGGACGGGCAGGCCGAGCAGCGCGGTCGCGTCCGTCGTCGCCCGTGCGCTCACCGCATCGGCGGGGTCGACCGGGAGGCTCGTGGCCACCTCGTCCGCGTCCGTCGCGCCGGCAGCGCCGGTCGCCTGGTCCGCGCCTGCCGGGGGCAGGGCGTAGCTGAGCCGCAGCACGTGCCTCCCGGCCGCCCGCTCCGCCAGCCAGGGCCACTTGACCGTCGCGTGCGTGAGCGCCTTCGCGGCGACACCGGTCGCTGCCGGGTGCACGAGCATCCCGGTGCCACGCGGAGCCGCGTCCAGCTCGGGCCGGTCCACGACCAGGGTGACGAGCTCGATGCCGGACCGACGCGGAGCCGCCGTCCGGGCCGGGTCGGCGACCGTCGCGAGGACGTGGTCCGCCGCCAGCCGCTCGGTCGTGCCGTCCGCCGACACGGTCTCGACCGCCGCTCGTCCGACGGAGGTGGCCCGCGTGTGCAGCCGCACGTCGACGCGGTACGTGTCGAGGTCGGCGACGAGCTCGTCGACGAGCCGCGCGATGCCGCCTCGGAGCCCCTGCACGGCGGACCCGGCGACGGCACGCTTCCGGAGGGCGAGCACCGCACGGGCCAACGACCCCTCGCGCTGCAGGGCGGCACGGAGCCCGGGCGCCACGCGGTCCGGGTCGAGGTCGTCGGGGTGCGTCGAGTGCACGCCGGCCACGACCGGGACGACCAGGTCGTCGAGGACCTTCGCGCCCATCCGGCTCCGGACCATCGCGCCGAGCGACGTCGCCCGTGCGCCGACCGGCGAGGGCAGCAGCGCGTCCATCTGTGCGCGGAGGGCGCCGGCACCACCGACGACCGCGATGACGTCCGCGGCCATCGGGGTGCCCGGGATCCCGAGCAGGCCGGTCGACGGGATCGGCGCGGTCCGCCCGTCGCGGGTCATCAGCCACGCACCGCTCGGGTCCGGGGAGACGATGTCGTTGCCGAGACCGAGCTCGACCGCGAGCGAGGACACGGCATCCGTCCGGGTCGCGAACGAGTCCGCCGCCATGTCCAGGTCGAGGCCCGCGACCGTGTGCCGTCGGATCATCCCGCCGAGCACGCCCGAGGCCTCGAGCAGCACGACGTGGGCGCCGCCCTTCGCCAGGTCACGCGCGGCGACGAGCCCGGCGACCCCGCCGCCGACCACGACGACGTCGGTCACGACGCGGCCCGGTCGGTCCCGTCGGTCCCGACGTCGGTGCCGTCGCCCAGTGCGTGCACGAGCTCGACGACGCGGGTCAGCACGGTCGGGTCGGTCTCGGGCGGGACGCCGTGGCCGAGGTTCACGACGTGCGCACGGGCAACGCCTCCGCGGCGGACGACGTCACGGACGTGCGCCTCGAGGACCGGCCACGGGGCCGAGAGCATCGCCGGGTCGATGTTGCCCTGCACGGTCACGTCGCCGCCGACGCGCTGCACGGCCTCGTCGAGGGGCAGCCGCCAGTCCACGCCGACCGCGTCCACGGCACCGACGGAGCCGCCGACGGTCGCCATGTCGGCCAGGACCTCGCCGCTGCCGACGCCGAAGTGGATGCGCGGGACGCCGAGGTCGGTCACGTGGGACAGTGCCCGCGCCGAGTGCGGAGCGACGCGGGAGACGTAGTCCGCGCGGGACAGCGACCCGACCCACGAGTCGAAGAGCTGCGCGGCCGAGGCACCGGCGAGCACCTGGGCACGGAGGAACGCCCCCGACACGTCGGCGGCCCAGTCGAGCAGCCGTGCCCAGGTCTCCGGCTCGGCGTGCATCATCGTGCGGGCCCGGATGTGGTCCTTCGACGGGCCGCCCTCGACCAGGTACGCGGCCAGCGTGAAGGGCGCGCCCGCGAAGCCGATCAGCGGCGTGCTGCCGATCTCGGCGACCGTCCGGGCGACCGCCTCGGTGATCGGGGCCAGGGCCTCCGCCTCGAGCGGACGCAGGGCGTCCACGTCCGCCGCCGTCCGGACGGGCGACCCGAGGACCGGACCACGACCGGGGACGATCTCGACGTCCACGCCCGCGAGCTTGATCGGCACGACGATGTCGCTGAAGAAGATGCCGGCGTCGACCCCGTGCCGACGGACCGGCTGCAGGGTGATCTCGGACGCGAGGGCCGGGTCGAGACACGCGTCGAGCATCGCCGTCCCGACGCGGAGCTCCCGGTACTCCGGCAACGACCGGCCGGCCTGCCGCATGAACCACACCGGCAGCGTCTCCGGCCGGTCCCCACGGAGGGCACGGACGAGCCGCGAGCCCGTGGTGCGGCCGTCGGCGAGCGGATGGGTGGTCGGGAGCGCGTCGGTCACCGGATGATTCTCGCACCGCGAACAGGACGGCTCCCCGACCCGGTGCTCGGGGCACCGGGGTTACCATTGAACACGTGCTCATCTGTCTCACGGCGTCGCATCGCAACGCCAGCTTCGACCTCCTGGAGCGTCTGAGCATCGGAGCACCCGCGGCCGCCAGCCACCTCGTCACGGACTCGGACGTCCTCGACGGCGCCGTGGTCCTCGCCACGTGCAACCGGTTCGAGGCCTACCTCGACATCGCCGGCGACGACGACGCAGCCGTCCGCGCCACCGTCGAGGCCGTCTCGGCAGCGAGCGAGCTGCAGGCCGACGAGGTCCTCGACGCCGTGCAGGTGCTCGGCGGCGGAGACGTCGTGCAGCACCTCTTCGCCGTGTCGAGCGGGCTCGAGTCCGTCGTCGTCGGCGAGACCGAGATCTCCGGACAGGTCCGCCGGGCCCTCGAGGACGCGCGCCGGAACGGCACCACCACCTCGGACCTCGAACGGCTCTTCCAGGAGGCCGCGCACACCTCCCGCGGCGTCAAGACCCGCACCCGGATCGGCGCCGCCGGCCGGTCGCTCGTCCGCCTCGGGCTCGAGCTCGCGTCCTCGCGGATCACCGACTGGGCCGCGACGCGCGTGCTCCTGGTCGGGACCGGCAGCTACGCCGCCACCACCATCGCCGCCCTCCGCGACCGCGGGGCCCAGCACATCCAGGTCTTCTCGCCGTCCGGCCGGGCGCCGTGGTTCGCCGCCAAGCACGACCTCGTCGCCGCCACCGACCTGCGCACCGCGATCGGCACGAGCGACGTCGTCATCACCTGCACGTCGAGCGAGGTCCCGGTCGTCGAGGCGTGCGACCTCGACGACGGGGCCCGCCGCATCGTGATCGACCTCGGCCTCCCCCGCAACGTGCACCCGGACGCCGCCGACGTCGAGGGCGTCGAACTGCTCGACCTCGAGACGATCAGCATCCACGCCCCGATCGCCGAGCTGAACGCCGAGACCGAAGCACGCGCGATCGTCGACGACGCCGTGTCCCGTTTCCGCGCCCAGGCCCTCGAGCAGTCGACCACCCCCGCCCTCGTCGCCCTCCGCAAGCACGTGTTCGACATCCTGGACGACGAGATCGACCGCGTGAAGCGGCGCGGCGACACCACCCCCGAGTCCGCCGAGCAGACCGAGCGAGCACTCCGGCACCTGGTCGGCGTGCTCCTGCACCGCCCCTCGGTCCGGGCCCGCGAACTCGGCCGTGCCGGTCGGGGCGACGACTTCACCGGCGCGCTCGACGCACTCTTCGGGGTGCGCCCCGAGCCCGTCGCGGACGTGCCGTCCGCCGTCGTGCCCCTCGCCGACCGGGCCGCGCGTGTGCGCGACGACGAGGCGGACGCGAGCTGACCGGCTCGGGCGATCCGGGCCTCCCGGCCGCCGCCCCGCTGCTGCGGGTCAGCGCCCTCCTGCTCGTCCGCGACCGTCGCGTGCTCATGGTGCGCGCCCGCGGGCGCGACGTCCTCTACCTGCCCGGCGGCAAGGTCGAGCCCGGCGAGAGCAGCGTGGACGCCGCGGTCCGCGAGGCGTTCGAGGAGACCGGGCTGCGGCTCACGCCCGCGGACGTCGACGAGTTCGCGACCGTGACCGAGCCGGCGCACGGGCAGGCACCGGGGACGATCGTCGCGATGACGCTGTTCCTGGCCCGGCCGGGAGGCGCGCTCGACACCGCCACGCCCCTCGCCTCCGCAGAGGTCGACGAGGTGGAGTGGGTCACCTCCGCGGACGCCGGGCGGTGCCCGCCCGCCGGGGTCGAGACGCTGCGCCTGCTCACGCAGGCCGACCTCGTCGACTGAGGTCGGCCCGCCTCGCCGCTACTGGTCGCGGTCGGTGTACTCGCCGGCCGTCTCCGGGCCGCCGGGCTCGACGTCGCCGGGGATGTCCGACTCGACGTACTCGCCGCGCTCACCCTCGGACTCCGGACGCCGTTCGCCGGGGATGTCGCTCGACACGAACTCACCGACCGGTTCGTCATCGGCGACGCGGTGCTCGCCGGGGATCTCGCTGTCCACGAACTCGCCGGCGCGCTCGTCCACGCCGTCCGCGCGGTCCTCGTCGCCGCGTGCTGCCTCGTGCTTGCCTGCTGCCATGGGTCTGTCCTTCCGTCCGGCACGTCGTCGTCGACGTGCACGCTGCCGATCCTGCCCGATGTCGCTGTGCGGCGGTGCGCTCCTGGGAGGACGTGCGCCACGGGAGTGCCCTGCGCCAGGATGACCAGGTGAGCACCATCCGCACCGTCACCGTCACCGGCCCCGAGGACCTCGAAGGCGGCTGGTTCGTCGTCGACGGCGAGGTCGAGCGGCTCGAGGACGTCGAGTGGGAGCGTCCCGGACGCGGCCAGCCGGAACTGCCCGAGGGCCAGCGGAAGGCCCTCCGCGCTGGCGACCATCGGTTCACGGTCGGGCAGACGGTCGAACTCGCGGACGGCGCCGCGCTCGACGAGGGCTTCCGCGACTCCGTCCGGTCGCTGTGGCGCCGGCTCATCATCGTCGTGACCAGCCCTGCCGTCTTCGGGCTCGTGCACCTCGTGCCCACGCCGCTCGAACCCGACTCCATGCCCGAGCGGGTGCTCTTCGCCGTGGTGAGCATCCCCGTCGTGTGCGGCATCGTCGGGGTGTGGCACGGCCTGACGCGCAAGGCCGACGGCCGGGTCACACGGGCGATGGCCGGGGCGAAGATGCGTGAGGCCCACGACCGGCAGCGGGGTGTGGGCGCGGCCTGAGTGCGGCCGGTCGGGGTCAGCGCTGGGCGCGGCCGGTCCGGGTCAGCGCTCGGCGCGGCCGGTCCGAGGTCAGCGCTCGGCGCGGCCGGTCCGAGGTCAGCGCTCGGCGCGGCCGGTCCGGGGTCAGCGCTCGGCGCGGCCGGTTCGGGGTCAGCGCTCGGCGGGGGCGTGCACGACCTCGAGCACCTCGGTCCCCATGGTGCGCAGGGCGTCGACGACCGCGAGGCGGCGCTGCAGCGAGTCGTCCTCGAACCGGATCGTGACCGCGTAGCAGACCGACGACGCCGGCCCACGGAGGACCCCGGCCTCCGCGCGGACGCCGGGTCCGGAACCGGTGACGGCGACGGACTGCAGGCCGTGGTCGGGGGCCCGGTGCGCGAGCGGGTCGAGCCCGAAGGACCCCGCGACGAGCGACAGGTCGGCGGCGAGCGACAACCAGCCGAGCACCCGGTTCGACACCGCCTCGTCGACGACCTCACCGAGCGCGAGGCCCCGGAACAGCCAGCTCAGTTCACCCGCGGCGGCGACGGACACGTCGGGGGCGTCGTCGGGTCCGCGCCGGTCTCGCACCCGGTCGATCAGGGCCGTCCGTTCGATGCCGAGCGACTCCGCGCGGGACCGCACGGCGTCCATCCCGACCGTGGTGAGCAGCGCGTTCGTCGCCCAGGCGTCGGCGGTGGCGCCGACCAGGGTCGCCAGGTCCGACACCTGCATGGTCGGTTCCTGCAGGAACTGCCACAGGCCCGCGCCGGTCGCGGTGTCGCGGGCCATCCGCTGGAGGCGGTCACCGTGCAGGCGACCGTCCTCGAGTTGCGCGGCGACCTCGATGAGGAGCAGCACCCGTCCGAGGCTCGCCACCGGTTGCACGAGGCGGTCGTCGATCGCGAGCAGCGCCCGACCGGTGAACGTGTCGATGATCGACGCGCTCACCCCGGCGCCGTCGACGGCGATCGCGCCGAGCGCTTCGGTCGTCGCCGTGAAGCGCTCGTCCGCACCTCCCCGGTGCTTGCCGCGGCTGCGACCGCCACCACCGGCGCGGCCACCGCCGGACCGAGCAGCACCCCCGCTTCCTGCGGTGGAGCCATCGTCGGAGGGGCGTCCCGGGCGGCGCCGGCGCGACGAGTTCGGCGCGTCCGGCTCCACCATCACCAGATGGCGACGCGCTCGGCCGGAGCCAGGTACATCGCGTCACTGTCGGAGACGGCGAAGGTGTCGTAGAACACGTCGATGTTGCGCACGATCTGGTTGCAGCGGAACTCGTTCGGCGAGTGCGGGTCGATGCTGAGCAGGCGTGCGGCCTCCTCGGGGCGGATCGCCATACGCCAGGCCTGCGCCCAGCTCAGGAAGAACCGCTCGGCACCCGTCAGGCCGTCGATCACGGGGGGCTCGGCGCCGTCCAGCGAGATCAGGTACGCCTTCCACGCGATCGATAGGCCGCCGAGGTCGCCGATGTTCTCACCGATCGTGAGGGCGCCGTTGACGTGGCCATCCGGCACCTCGGTCGGGACGAGGGCGTCGTACTGCGCGATGAGGGCCTTCGTGCGCTCCTCGAACGCCTGGCGGTCGGCCTCGGTCCACCAGTTCTGCAGGCGACCGTCGCCGTCGTACTGCGAGCCCTGGTCGTCGAAGCCGTGGCCGATCTCGTGCCCGATGACGGCGCCGATCGCGCCGTAGTTCGCGGCGGCGTCGCGGGTCGCCTCGAAGAACGGGAACTGCAGGATCGCCGCGGGGAAGACGATCTCATTGAAGCCCGGGTTGTAGTACGCGTTGATCGTCTGCGGGGTCATGAACCACTCGTCGCGGTCGATCGGCTTCCCGATCTTGCCGAGCTCGCGGTCGACCTGGAACGACGCGATCGCGCGGACGTTGGCGAGCAGGTCGTCCGCCCGGATGGGCAGGGCGCTGTAGTCGCGCCACTTCACGGGGTAGCCGATCTTCGGCGTGAACTTCTCGAGCTTGTCCAGCGCGCGGGCGCGGGTCTCGTCGGTCATCCACTCGAGCCCGGTGATGCTCTGCCGGTAGGCCTCGACCAGGTTCGCGACGAGGTCGTCCATCGTCGCCTTGGAGGTCTCGTCGAAGTGCTCCTCGACGTAGATCCGTCCGACGGCTTCACCCATCGCACCCTCGACCAGGGAGACTCCGCGCTTCCAGCGGTCACGCTGCTTCGGCGCACCCGTCAGTGCCGTGCCGTAGAACGAGAAGCTGGTCGCGGAGAACGCGCTGGTCAGGTACGGGGCGGAGGCCCGGATCACCTGCCAGCAGAGCCAGTCCTTCCAGACGGGCAGCGGCTGCTCGCGGAAGAGCTGTGCGAGGCCGGTGATGAACGAGGGCTGCCGGACCACGACCGTGTCGAACGCACCCGCCGGTGCGGCGATGGCGTCCCACCAGATGCGGAGGTCCACGCCTTCGGCGAGCGCCGAGACCTCGTCCCACGGCATCTTGTTGTAGGTCTTCTGGCTGTCGCGGGTGGCGACATTGTCCCAGTGTGCCGACGCGATGGCCGTCTCGAGGGCGATCACGTGCTCGGTGCGGTGGCCGCTCTCGTCGTAGCCGGCCAGCGGGAACATCGACCCGACGAACTCGCGGTACTTCTCACGGATGTCGGCGAACCGGTCCTCGCGGTAGTACGACTCGTCGGGCAGACCGAGGCCGGACTGCTCGAGGAAGACGATGTAGGCGTCCGGGTCGCCCGGGTCGTTGTCGACGAAGAGCTGGATGAAGCTCGGCAGCCCGAGCCGCTCGAAGCGACCGACCATGCGGAGCACGTCGTTCTTGTCCTCGATCGCGGCGATGTCGGCCAGGAGCGGCTCGATCGGCCCGGAGCCCGCGGACTCGAGGGCGACCTCGTCCGTGAAGGACGTGAACAGGTCGCCCACCTTCCGCTGCTCGGTGCCCGGCTCAGCCGTCTGCGCGCGCTCGATGATCGTCCGGACGGCGGCCTCGGCCTCTTCCGCGAGGACCGTGAAGGACCCGTAGCGGGCCTTGTCGTCCGGGATCGGGGTGTCGGCGATCCACCTGCCGTTGACGTGCCGGTAGAGGTCGTCCTGCGGTCGCACCGACTCGTCGAGTTCGTCGGTGCGGATTCCGGTGGTGCCTGCGACGTCGGTCATGGGTTCCACGATAGCCACCGGTCCCTCCTCCGCCACCCGGTGCTCGCTCACCGACCTGTCCACGTCGTCAGCCCCTCACCGACGGGGAGTCGTACGCCGGCGCACGACCCCGGCGAGCGGGAGGGTGCCGGCTCCGAGCACGAGCAGGACGAGGGACGCGACGGCCGGGTGCACGACGTCCGCACCGGTGTAGGCGAGTCGTCCGGCAGCGGCAGCACGCGTGCCCGCGGTCCGGAGGCGGGCCGCGGCCGGATGACGGGCCTCCTCCCCGCTGGTGACGCCGCCTCCCGTCGGAGTGCCACCGGCGCTCCCGGCGCTCCCGGCGCCCGGACCGGGGCGTCCCGGTGCGCCGGGGAGCACGAGCCGCAGGGCGCCCTGCTCGACGTCCTGCACGCGCTGCTGTGCGACGACGGCAGCGGCGGGCAGGGCGTCGCGCGGGACGACGAGTTCCCACGACCGACCGATCGTGGTGCGGAGCGGTTCGCCGTTCGTGGCGGTGAGGGTCTTCCCGGCCTCGTCCTCGAGCGTCACCGTGCCGCCGACCTCTCCCGTGCCGCTGAACCGGAGGCGGCCGTCGCCGAGTCGCTCGACCGTGCCGGTGAGCGCGGACGGGATCGTGACGTGCGCGTCCGTCCGACCGATCTCGTCCCCTCCGTCGGAGGCGATGACCGAGACCACGTCCAGACGGACGTCGTCGGGGATCGGGAGCTCCGCCCGCCACGACGTGTCGTCCCCGACGTGGACGACCACGGGCTCGCCGTCCGCTCCCGTGACCGGACCCCGGCGGTCCGCGAAGGTCACCGTGCTGCCGGCGGGAGCACGCCCGTCCAGGACGAGGTGCTCCGTCTGCCGGGAAGCCGTCGCGTGCTCGACGGTCGGGGTGCCCGAGAGCTCGTAGACGTCGTCGACCCCGCCGTTCAGGGTGCCGTCGAAGTACTGGCCGACCTCCACGTGGTGGCGACCGAACGCGAGACCACGCAGCACGACGTGCCAGGTGCCGTCGTCGGCGACGTCGGTCTCGGCGCGCTCCGTCCCGCGGTCCCGGACGACGAGGTGCGCTCCGGGATGGCCCAACCCGTCGAGCGTGATGGTCCGTCCGATGCCGTTGATGGTCGCGGTCATGTCCGGGGGCAGCAGCACGAGCATCCGGACCGGGATGTCGATCGACTGCCCGGACACCTGGGACGTGGCCCGGATGACGTGCTCGCCCGGATGCACCCGGACCCGCGCCGTCCAGCGACCGTCCGCGTCCCCTTCGGTCCAGACGGGCTCGACGACGTCCCCGGCGACCTGGACGCTCTCGCCTGTCGGGACGGTGCCGGTGACGGTGACGACGCCGGTGCCGTGTGCGATCGACCGCACCCCGGCGGTGAAGTCGACGGGGGCAGGCGGGTCGGACGCCGGCGACCGCGAGGTCTCCGTCGCGTGCCGGTCGACACCCGCGGCCAGGGCGGGGTCGGCGACGAGCACGGGCGCGGCCGTCAGTGCGCCGACCGCGAGTGCGGCGAGGACGGGGACAAGGACGTGGCTGGTGGTTCGCATGGTGCTCCTCGTGGTGTCCCACACACCATATCCAGCATTCCGGCCGTCCGTCGCGGTTCTCCACAGGGCGGGTTGCGGACCCACGGACGCCCGTGCGCCCGCTACGGTCATCGCATGGGACTCCCTTGGAAGCTGCACGGCGACGGCCGCACCGTGTCCGCCTCGGCGATCGTGGCGCCGGACGAACGACTCACCTGGGGCCGGACGGTCGGCCTCGGCGTGCAACACGTGGTCGCCATGTTCGGCGCCACCTTCCTCGTGCCGCTCATCACCGGCTTCCCCCCGTCGACGACCCTGCTGTTCAGCGGCATCGGCACGATCCTGTTCCTGCTCATCACCGGCAACCGGCTCCCGAGCTACCTCGGCTCGTCGTTCGCGTTCCTCGCGCCGATCGGGGCCGCGACGAAGATCGGCGGCATCCCGCTCGCACTGTCCGGGATCATCGTCGTCGGGGCGCTGCTCGCGGTGGTCGGACTGATCGTGCACCTGGCCGGCGCCGGGTGGATCGACCGTCTCATGCCACCGGTGGTCTCCGGCGCCATCGTCGCGCTGATCGGGTTCAACCTCGCGCCGGCCGCCCGCGACAACTTCGTGGAGGCGCCCGTGATCGCCGCGGTCACGCTCGCCGCGATCGTCCTCTGCACCGTGCTGTTCAAGGGGCTCGTCGGTCGCCTGTCGATCGTCGTCGGTGTCGTCGTGGGCTACCTCGTCGCACTCGTCGCGGGCGAGGTGGACCTCGGTGCCGTGCAGGACGCCGCCTGGGTCGGACTGCCGACCTTCACGGCCCCGGCCTTCGACCTGTCCCAGACCGCCGTCTACCTCGGCTTCCTGCCCGTCGTGCTCGCCCTGGTCGCCGAGAACGTCGGCCACGTGAAGGGCGTCGGCCAGCTGACCGGACGTGACCTCACTCCGCTGACCGGGCGCGCGTTGCTCGCCGACGGGGTCTCGACCGTGCTCGCCGGCGTCGGCGGCGGTTCGGCCACGACGACCTACGGCGAGAACATCGGCGTCATGGCGGCGACGCGGGTGTTCTCCACCGCGGCGTACTGGGTCGCGGCGATCGCGGCCGTGCTGCTCGGGCTGTCGCCGAAGATCGGTGCGGTCATCTCGACGGTGCCGGCCGGCGTGCTCGGTGGCGCCACCACCGCGCTGTACGGACTCATCGGCGTGATCGGCATCCGCATCTGGGTCGAGAACCGGGTCGACTTCGCCAAGCCGAAGAACCAGCTCACCGCTGGCATCGCGCTCATCATGGGCATCGCCGACTTCACGTTCTCGTTCGGCGGCGCGACCTTCGGCGGGATCATCATCGGCACCATCGCCGCGATCGTCGTCTACCACCTCATGGACCTGGTGGGCCGGGCCCGGGGCACCGATCCGGTCACCCCGGACGCGACCGACGCCGACCGGGCCGCGACGGGTGGCGTCCCCGTCGAGCCGCGGGTCGACGGGCGCCGGAAGGGCTGACCGGCCCCGGTGGTCGTCCGCTCGTTCCGGCCGATCACCTGCGAGAACGGTCGAGCGGAGGTCCCGCCGGCTGGTGTTCCGCCGGCGACTCCTGACGAAGGAGCACGCTCCAGCCCGGGCCCGGAACGACCGCGACGCTACCCGCGGAGCCCGAACACCTGCAGGAGTTCCGGGAGCAGGAGGAGTATCGGCAGGACACTGAGGACGGTGAGCACCGCGCCGACGACGACGCCGGTGACTGCCAGCCCCCGGCCGTTCTCACCGGTCCTCCTGATCTGCGACAGACCGATGATCCCGACGACGATCCCGCCGACGGGAACGACGAAGCCCAGCACGAGCGCGACGATCGCGAGCACGTTCGTCGGGGCCGCGGCTACCACGGCTGGCTTGTTGAGTTGCGACACAGGAGCCGTCCTTCGTTCTCAGCGGGAGCTTACCGAGGCTGCAGCGCGCATCGCGGCGAACAGTGCAGCATCCGAGGGCCCAGACCCGATGTGGATACGATCGTGCGCGCAACCCCGGTCCGTCCGAGGCTGAACGGTGTCGCGGTGGTGCGGGTGGACGATCCGCATGGTCGAGGGGAAGAGCGTCGTGGTGCGTCAGAAGAAGAACCAGTCCCCGACGCCAGGAGCGCCTCCGCGTCGACACGTCAGCCGGATGGTCGCCGCCGGTCTCGCGATCGCGGTGTCGGCAGTGGCCCTGGTCGGGATCGATGCGACCGCAGCACCGGCGGAGAGCGCAACGCTCGACGCTCCTGGGGTGCACACCGTCGCCATCGGTTCCAACACCTCGGCAGTGACGGTCACCAAGGTCACCGCGACCAACACCGTCACCTCCACCGGCACGGCCGTGCGGACCACCCTGACGGTCGAGAACACCAGCTCGGTGCGGAAGCCGGCTGCCCACGCCTGGCTCTACCTGTCCGCCGGCAGCAAGAAGTACACGCTCGGCCACGTGACCGTGAAGCCGCTCGCCGCGGGCGCGAGCACCACGGTCCGCGCGATCCACAGGTCACCCCTCCGCGCGAAAGCCGGCAAGTACAGGGTCCTCGGCTGCACCGGGGTCTACTCCGTACAGCGATGCCGCACGTCTGCCACGACCGTCACGAGCAGACCCGCGTCCCGCGCACGTCCCGAACCGGGTGTGATGCTCGACGTCGCTCGCGCCTACTACCCGGTGGCGCTGATCAAGCGGTACGTCGACCTGCTGGCCGACAACGGCGGCCGTTTCCTGCACCTGCACCTCACCGACGACCAGAACGTCGGGATCGAGAGCGCCGTCCTCGGCCAGACCCCCGCGAACGCCGATCTCCACCACGGCGTCTACACGAGCCGAGTGACCGGTCGTCCGTTCCTGAGCGCCGGACAGGCGCGGAAGATCGCGGCGTACTCGGCCCGGCGGGGCATCGCGATCGTGCCCGAGGTCGACACTCCCGGCCACATGGCAGCCGCGTTCGCCCTGCTCGAGGCGCGACACGGCAAGGAGTGGGTCGATCGCATCCGTTCGGGCGAGAGTGAGCTCGACACATCCGCGCCCGCCAGTCTCACGCTCGCGACCGAGCTCGCAGCGGAGGTGACGCGGACGTTCCCGTCCAGCCGCACCGTGCACATCGGTGGTGACGAATGGGGCGGTGGCGTCACTGCCGCTGACCGCGTCGGGTGGTTGAACGCCATGGCGGCCGCTCTCGGCGATCGTGAGGTCTGGGCCTGGAACGACGGCATCGACCGGGCTGCGGTGAAGCGACTGGATCCGCGCATCCACGTCACGTACTGGAGCTTCGACGGCGACACCGAGGACCCTGCGGAGCGCCGCGAACGCCGACAGCGGCGAGCGGGTGCCACCGACCTGTACGCCGCGGGGATCGAGTTGCTCAACTACAACTCGTACTACCTCTACGAGGTGCCGAGCGACCTCGACGAGGCCGACAGCGAGTACATGGCCACCGATCTCCGCGAGAACTGGTCACTGCGGACGTGGGACGGCGAATCGGGTGCGCTCCTCGCTGCTCCCATGGCGGGCGCGGCGGTCGCGATCTGGGGAGAGGACCTCGAGGACTCGCCCTCCGATGACCTCCTGCGCTGGAGTACGCCGCACGTGCGCGCCATGATCGACGAGGCGACCTCGTGATCGCTCTCACCACCCGACGCCCGAGCGGCACCGGGTCACATCACGGACGGAGCGCATCGTGGATCGGGTGATCGCCTGGAGCACCGTCGCCGTCGTCACGACCGTCACCGTGCTGTTCCTGACCCTGCTGCAGGTGACCAGCTGCGCCGACGCCGCCCCAGGCGAAGGGACGAGCTCCTGCACGACCGAGCCGATCATCGGAGTCGCAGGCTCATGGATCGCTGGCTGTGCCGGTGCGGCAGTGGTCGCTCTCTCCATCTGGCAGATCGTCCGAGCCCGACGGTCGGCGGAGCAGGACGAGGACTGACGACCGTCGGGGGACGATGCCGTCCGGCAGGACTGCGCGAACACAGGCGGCCCGATGAGCAGGTGTCAGCTGCGCCCCGAGGTCACCCGCCCGACCGGACCGACGGCAGGATGTCCTCGTGCCCTCCCCGACCGACACCGACGCCCGCCACGTGCGTCGCACCGTCGACCGCGACATCGTCCGCCTCGCCCTGCCCGCACTCGGCGCGCTCGTCGTCGAACCGCTCTTCCTGCTGACCGACACCGCACTCGTCGGGCACCTGGGCGCGGCACCACTCGCCGCCGTCGGGGTGGCGAGCGCGGTCCTGCAGACGGTGACGGGCCTCCTGGTCTTCCTCGCCTACGCCACCACGCCGGCCGTGGCCCGGGCGCTCGGCTCCGGTGACCGCCGCGGCGCCGTGCACGCCGGCATCGACGGGATGTGGCTGGCGCTCGCGCTGGGGGTGGTGCTCGCGCTCGTCGGCTGGCCGCTCGCCGGGCCGCTCGTCGACCTGTTCGGGGCGACGCCCGGGGTCTCCGCGGCCGCCACGGCGTACCTCACCGTCTCGCTGATCGGGTTGCCCGGCATCCTGGTCGTCACGGCCTCGACCGGGCTGTTCCGCGGACTGCAGGACACCCGCACCCCCCTCGTCGTCGCGAGCGTCGGCTTCGTCGCGAACGGTCTGCTCAACGCGCTCCTCATCTACGGGTTCGGCTGGGGTGTCGAGGGGTCGGCCGCGGGCACGGTCGTCGTGCAGTGGGCGATGGCCGCCGTGTACGTCGGCATCGCCGTCCGCGCCGCCCGGGCATCGGGCGCACCGCTCCGGCCCGGCGCCTCCGGGGTCGTACGCGCGCTGCGGTCCGGCGCGTGGTTGTTCCTCCGGACTGCGTCGTTGCGGGTCGCGATGCTCGCGACGATCGCCACCGCGGCCGGCCTCGGCACGATCGGTCTCGCGACGACCCAGATCGGGCTGACGGTGTTCAGCACGCTCGCGTTCGCACTCGACGCGCTCGCGATCGCCGGACAGGCGCTGGTCGGGCACGCCCTCGGGGCGCGGGACGCCGGGCGCGTCCGCCTGGTGACCGGGAGGCTCGTGGTGCTCGGGATCCTCGGCGGCGTCCTGCTCGGGGTGCTGACCGCCGCTGCCAGCGGCGTGCTCGGGCCGGTCTTCTCCGACTCCGCCGACGTCCGGGCGGCCCTCCCCCTCGTGCTCGTCCTCATCGCGGTCGGGCTGCCGGTCGCCGGCTACGTGTTCGTGCTCGACGGGGTGCTCATCGGTGCGGGTGACGCCCGCTACCTGGCGCTCGCGGGCGTCGTGAACCTGGTCGTGTACCTGCCGCTGCTGTGGTGGCTCGGGGACGGGCTGGCGGCGCTGTGGGCGGTGTTCTCGTTCGGGTACATCGGCGTGCGGGCGGTGACGCTCGGGGTCCGGGCGCACCGACCGGGGTGGATCGCGGCGGCTCTGGCACGGTGACGACGCGGTCCGCCGGCTGCGGGCCGACCGGTCGACACGCCGGTGCCCGCGAGGTCGGGACTCTCAGTCCCGCTCGATGGCTGCGAGCCCCTCCCAGAGGTGTGCGATCGACGCGGCGCCGTCGAGCAGCATCCCGACGTCGATGCTCTCGTCGCTCGAGTGCCAGTGGTCCTCGGGCAGGCCGGTGCCGATGAAGAGGACCGGTGCGTCGAAGGTGCGGCCGAGGAGCTCCGCCGGACCGCCGCCCGCGTTCCCCATGCGTCCGGCGGTCCCACCACCGTGCCCTCGTTCCATGGCGCGGACGAGTGCCTCCAGTGCCGGCCCGTCCGGGGTCACGTAGGGGTCCTGGCCGGACTCCTCCGGGATGGTCAGCTCGTACTCGACCCCGTCGGGCATCGTCGATCCGACGAAGCGGCGGAGTTGGTCGGCGACGGCCGCGACGTGCTGTCCGGGGACGGTGCGGATGCTGATCTCCGCCGTTGCCTCGCGGGGGATCACCGCCCGGGGGAACCCGGTCGGGTCGCCCGCGAGCAGGGTCAGCACCTCGATGGCCGGTCGTGCCCAGAGACGTTCCTCGACCGTGTGACCGGACTCACCGGTGACGCTCCGGGTCTCGGTGCGCTCGAGCCACACGTCGGTGTCGAACGACAGGTCGCCGAGCTGCTCCCGGCGCTCGTCGGTGAGTTCCTCCACGTCGTCGTAGAAACCGGGCAGCGCGATGCGTCCGTCGTCGTCGTGCAACGCGGCCAGCACGGTGACGAGTGCGTGGACCGGGTTCGGTGTGGGTCCTGACGCGGCTCCGCTGTGCACGTCGCGCAGGGGCCCGGTCACGGTCAGGGTCGCACCGGTCATCCCACGCATCGAGGTCACCACCGCCGGGTCCCCGTCCTTCCACTGCAGGGTGTCCGAGAAGACGACGACGTCGCACGACAGGCGCTCGTGTTCCTGGTCGAGCAGCGACGCGAAGTGCGTCGATCCGAGTTCCTCCTCGCCCTCGACGACGTACTTCAGGTTCACCGCCGGACCGGCGTCGCCCCGTCCGGCGAGGTGCGCGCGGAGACCCCAGAGGTGCGCGATCACCTGTCCCTTCGCGTCGGAGGCACCCCGCCCGTACAACCGCCCGTCGCGCAGCACCGGCTGGAACGGCTCCGTCTCGGCCCACTCCTCCGGCTTGGCGTGCCGGACGTCGTGGTGGCTGTAGACCAGGACCGTCGGCTTCGCCGGATCGACGATCCACTCGCCGACCACGGTGGGTGACGGGCCCGCCCAGAGGATGTCCGTGGTGAGCCCGACCTCGCGCATGGCCGCTGCGAGCCACCGGGCGGATCGCTCCACGTCGATGGAGCGCTCGGGCTGGGACGCCACCGACGGGATCCGCACCCAGTGCTCGAGCTGGCCGAGCACCTCCTCGCGGTTGTCGGCCAGGAAGCGACCGACACCCGAGGGGTCGGACGGTCCGGGCAGGGGCAGGGAGGGCGTGGAGTCCATGGTGTTCAGTCCTGACGTCGAGGGTGTTCCTCGCACACGGTCCCCCCGTCAGGGGCCGAGGCGTCACAGACGGCTCGCACGGCGGACATGGGCCACCGAACGCGGGAACGGGGAGGGGACACGGTGTCGGACGCCTTGGCTGAGGGCATGCGGACCATCGGCGTCGAAGAAGAACTGCTCCTCGTGGACGGGACCACCGGAGCGCCGGTCCCGATCGCGGACCTGGTGCTCGAACGTGCCCGGGCGGAGCGGCTGCCGCTCGACGGCGCGGAGTTCGCCGGTGAGATGCAGCTGGAGATGCTCGAGGTGATCACACGTCCCCACTCGACGCTGGCGACGCTCGGCCGACAGGTCCTCGACAACCGTGCCCTCGCGATGCGACTCGCCGGCGAGCACGGTGCCCTCGCGGCGCCGCTCGCCAGCTCGCCGCTGCCCACCGTCCCCCACCTGCGTTCCTCCGACCGGTACGAACGGATGGTGCAGCGGTTCGGCGCGGTGCCCCGGCACAGTCTCACCTGCGGACTGCACGTCCACGTGGCCGTCGAGTCCGACCACGAGGGCGTCGCGGTCCTCGACCGCATCCGGACCTGGCTGCCGATCCTCATCGCCCTGACCGCGAACTCGCCGTTCCACGCCGGTGAGGACACCGGTCACGCGAGCTTCCGGTCGGTGACGTGGAACCAGTGGCCGACCGCCGGACCAGCGGAACGGTACGAGACGGTGGCCGGGTACCGGGGGGTCACCGCCGCGATCAACGGGACCGGAGCCCTCCTCGACCCCGCGATGCTCTACTTCGACGCCCGACTGTCCCGCAACCACCCGACCGTCGAGGTGCGGGTGACGGACGTACCGCTCGACCCGACGATGACGGTCGCCGTGGCCGGGCTCGTGCGGGCGCTCGTCGACACCGCGGTCGACGAGTGGCACGCCGGGAAGCCGCCTGCCGCCACGCCTGCCTGCATCATCCGGCTCGCGAACTGGCGTGCCGCGATCGAGGGACTCGACGGCCACCTCGTCGAACCGCTCACCAACCGGCCGCTCCCCGCGCACGAGGTCGTCCTGATGCTGCTCGAGCACCTCCGACCCGCCCTGACGGCGAACGGTGACGACCAGCTCGTCGAGCACGCCGTCCACCAGGCCTTCGTCTCGGGCAACGGGGCGACCCGGCAGCGCGCCGTCCATGCCACGTCCGGGGACCTCGGGCAGGTCGCCGTCCGAGCCGCAGGCGCGGAGCCGACCCCGTCGACCCTCCCGGAGACCGCCGTGCGGACCCCACGGTGACGACCGCAGCGTGCGTCGTCCGGGAGCCGCGACCGCTCGCGTCCCGTCCCGTCATGCCCGGAGCAGGTCCGAGCCGGATCCCGCGGGTTCCGCCCTGGAGGCCGCTCCGCAGTCCGGATCACGCGGCACGTCCACCAGTGCCCCTGTGCAACCGCGGACATGACGGCGAGAGTGGCCCCACTGCCGCCGGATCGTCGACGCAGCCACCGATCGACGGAGGATCCCCATGACGCAGACGACGACACCGCCGGCCCTCGGCGAGGAACCCGACGAACTCCTCGGACGTCGTCCGCTGCGCACCGGCATCCGTGCCGTCAACTGGCACACGTCGACGGACCACAAGACGATCGGCAACCTGTACCTGGTGACGGCGTTCGGCTACTTCTGCGTCGCCGGGCTGATGGCCGTGGTCATGCGCACCGAGCTCGCAACACCCGGACTCGACGTCATCGACACCCGTGAGCAGTACAACCAGCTCATGACCATGCACGGCACGGTCATGCTGCTGCTGTTCGCGACACCACTGTTCGCGGGCTTCGCGAACGCGATCATGCCGCTGCAGATCGGCGCACCGGACGTCGCCTTCCCCCGACTCAACGCCCTGTCCTACTGGATGTACGCGTTCGGCAGCGCCATCGCGATGGGCGGCTTCCTCACACCGGCGGGCTCGGCGTCCTTCGGCTGGACGGCGTACGCGCCGTTGTCCGACACCACCTTCGAGCCCGGACTCGGCAGCACCCTCTGGGTCGCCGGCCTGAGCATGACCGGGTTCAGCACCATCCTCGGTGCGGTGAACTTCATCACGACGGCCATCACGATGCGCGCTCCCGGCATGACGATGTTCCGGATGCCGATCTTCACGTGGAACGTGCTCATCACGTCGATCCTCGTGCTGATGGCGTTCCCCGTGCTCGCAGCGGCGTTGTTCGGGCTCCTCCTCGACCGCGCCTTCGACGCGCAGATCTACAACCCGGCCAACGGCGGCCCGTTGCTCTGGCAGCACCTCTTCTGGTTCTTCGGCCACCCCGAGGTCTACGTCATCGCACTGCCGTTCTTCGGCATCGTCTCCGAGGTCTTCCCGGTCTTCAGCCGCAAGCCGATCTTCGGGTACAAGACCCTCGTCTACGCCACGATCTCGATCGCCGGACTGTCCGTCACGGTCTGGGCGCACCACATGTTCGCCACCGGAAGCGTGCTGCTGCCGTGGTTCTCGCTCCTCACCATGCTCATCGCGGTCCCGACCGGCGTGAAGATCTTCAACTGGGTCGGCACCATGTGGCGCGGCTCGGTGACGTTCGAGACCCCGATCCTCTGGGCGATCGGGTTCCTCGTCACGTTCACCTTCGGCGGCCTGACCGGGGTCATCCTCGCGTCACCGCCACTCGACTTCCACGTCCACGACAGCTACTTCGTGGTCGCGCACTTCCACTACGTCGTCTTCGGCACGGTCGTGTTCGCGATGTTCTCCGGCTTCTACTTCTGGTGGCCGAAGCTGACCGGCAAGATGCTCGGCGAGCGCCTGGGCAAGATCCACTTCTGGATGCTGTTCATCGGGTTCCACATGACCTTCCTCATCCAGCACTGGTTGGGCGTGATCGGCATGCCGCGCCGGTACGCGAGCTACCTGCCGAGCGACGGGTTCACCTGGTTGCACCAGGTCTCGACGGTCGGGGCGTTCCTCACCGCCGCCTCGATGCTGCCGTTCTTCCTCAACATCGTGCAGACGATGCGCCACGGCCAGCGAGTGCGCGTCAACGACCCGTGGGGCTACGGCCGCTCGCTCGAGTGGGCCACCTCCTGCCCGCCGCCTCGGCACAACTTCACCGCGGTCCCTCGTATCCGCTCGGAGTCCCCGGCCTTCGACCTCAACCACCCCGAGGCAGGCGTCCCCGTCGGCGTCGGCCCGGCGATGGACGCCCCGGACGCAGCCACGCACGACCAGGCGAGCGGCAGGACCCGGAACGCGTCGGGCACGGGTCAGCAGTTCTGACCACGGATCCCACTCCGCTCCCTCCGGGACCGCCGCGCTGTGCGGGCGGTGGTCCCGCTACGGCGCCGTCTCGTCGCCAGGTGCGGTGGCGGCGAGTGCCGTCGTGCGGCGTGGCGGACCGGGCTTGGGACGGAGGTCCGTCACGTCGCCGTCCTCGCGCGTGACGACCAGCCCCCGGGAACTCGAAGCGGAAGCGGCGAGTTCCCGCAACCACCGCTCGTTGATCGCCGGGACACGACTGCCGTCGAACTTGAAGTGCACGAGGACGTTCGGGTGCAGCCAGATCGAACTCCGCCCAGACCCCACGTCCGCGGCGTCCTTCCACGACATCAGGAACGCCTCGCCCCGACGCAGCTTGTTGACGATGACGATCTGGAGATGGGTGAGCGTGCGGTCGTCCACGACGACGACCAGACTGTCGTAGCTGATGGATCCCATGCCGACCTCGCCAGGCCACCGGGTGATGACGGGAGCCGCCGCTGCTCGAACCACCCGGTAGCTGGGAATGGCTCCTGGGCCGTGTTGCTTGGATGGCCGGTAGCCGCAGCCTACTCGGGCACGGTCGACAGACGGGAACCCCTTGCGCCGGATCACGATGACCGTCGACGGCACGTCGCACGCGCTCGCGCAGGGCCAGGACCTGCACGCGCTGGAAGCAGCCGTGGTGGCGGCGGATCGTGCCGGCGCCGACGTCGTGACGGTGACCCTCTACGGGAACCGGGCACTCGACGTGGTCGTGACCCCCGGGGTGGCGATTGCGTTCGAGGTCGAGGACGTCCCCGACGAGGACCGCGACGACGGCGACCTCGACAACCCGTTCGACGTCCCGGACTTCGAGGCGTTCGACGGGTAGTCGCGGTGACCCGCGGCGCGGGCGGAAGCACGCGCACGGCCGCGGGCCGCTCGCCCATCCGCCCACCGACGGACCGGACGCGGTCCACGCCGTCAGTCGCGCGGTCGCCCGCTCGGCGGTCCCGTCGTGTCGCCGATCCGCAGCTCGGACCGGAACGACGCCGGCTCGGGCGACTCCCCCTCGAGCATGGCGAGTGCGGCGCGGGCTGCCGCTTCGCCCTTCGGCACGAACGGCTGCACGAGCGTCGTCAACTGCCGGATCGGGGAGCGGTAGAGCAGGCTGTCGTCCACGTGGATGCCGTCGAAGCCCACGACGCTGACGTCCTCGGGGACGCGGAGTCCGGCGTCGAGCGCGGCCGAGATCACCCCGACCGCGAGCAGGTCGCTCTGTGCGACGACCGCGGTGGGGGGCTCGAGGCCGGGGGTGAAGAGCGCCGCTCCGGCGATGCGGCCCTCCTCGACCGAGCTGCCCGCCGACGCGATCGCCGGTGCGTCCGGGTAGACGTCCCGGACGCCGCGGAGTCGCTCGGTCGTGGTGAACGCGGACGATGCGCGCTCCCGCTCGGCGCTGACGGGACCGCGCTCCCGGGCGCTGTCGAGGGGCAGGGTCACGACGGTGACCTGCCGGTGACCGAGGTCGTGGAGGAACGCGGCAGCCCGTCGGGACGCGTCGCGGTTGTCGAGGTGCACGGGGACGGCGCCCTCGATGGCGTCCGCCTCGATCGCGACGACGGGGATCGAGCGTCGCCGGAGGACGGCGACCGCCGGGTCGATCCGGACGTTGCACCCGATGAGGATGACGGCGTCCATCGGGGCGTCGACGAGCGGTGCCATACCGCGCTCGTCGTCGAGCGGGCTCCGGACGAGGAGCAGCGACACCCCCGCGGCTCCGGCGACCTCGGCGATGCCGTCCAGGGTGAGGACGTTCACGGGGTCGCGGAACGCGTCGCTCAGACGGTCGTCGAGCACGACGCCGATCACGCCGGACCGCCCACGCCGGAGGGAGCGGGCGCGTGGGTCTGGTCCGTCGTAGCCGAGCTCGGCGGCGACGGCGAGGATGCGCTGGCGGGTGTCCTCGGACACCGGGCCGGTACCGCTGAAGGCGAGGGAGGCGGTGGACGGCGCAACGCCGGCCGCACGGGCGACGGCGGCGAGCGTCGGGCGCGTGGGGCGACCGGACCGGGAGGCCCGGGGTGCGCCCGCAGCGTCGGGTCTCCGGGCAGCGTCGGCCGTGGGGGCGTCGTCCGGACCGTCGGTGCGGTCCACGCCCGGGCGGGGGCCCGACGCGCCGGGGTCACTTGCCGTGTCGTCCATCGCTCGTTAGCGTAACGGCTACCCCTCCTCGAATCGATTCGATCGGACAGTTCCATGACGACGGCCGGCACCCGCCCCGCTCCGACGACCCGCGCCTGGCGCAACGCGGTGTTCGTGGTGTTCACCCTGTCCGGGCTCGACATCGCGACCTGGCTCGGACGCGTGCCGAGCGTGCGGGACTCCCTGGACGCCTCGACCTTCACGATGGGCCTGCTCGTCCTCGGCATGTCGGTCGGGTCGATCGCCGGCCTGACCTTCGCCGGCCACATCGTCGCGAGGCTCGGTGCCCGTCGCGGTGTCCTCGTGGCCGCCGCGTGCCTGGCGCTCGGCATGGTGGCCGCGGGCATCGCCGTCACGATGGACTGGGGCTTCGCCGCGATCTGGATCTGCCTCATCGCGTTCGGGTTCGGCAACGGCCTGTGCGACGTGTCGATGAACGTGTCCGGAGCGACCGCCGAGCGACTCGGCGGCCGGACGATCATGCCGCTGTTCCACGCGGCGTTCAGCGTCGGGACGCTCGCCGGCGCGGGCATCGGCGCCCTCGCCGAGCGCTTCGAGGTCCCGGTCGCGCTGCACTTCGTGGTCGTCGGCGTCCTCACGAGCCTGGCGATGCTCGTCGCCATCCGCTGGTTCGGCGAGGACCGGCACGTCGAGCCCGAGCCGACCGACACCAGCCCGGTGGCACTGCCGGTCTCGCGGTGGGCGATCTGGAAGCAGCCGTCGACCCTCCTCATCGGGGTCGTCGTGCTCGGCATGGCCCTGGCCGAGGGCTCCGCGAACGACTGGCTGCCCCTCGCGATGATCGACGGCCACGGCCTGGCGAACGACGGCGGCTCGGCCGTGCTCGCCGTCTTCCTCGCCGCGATGACCGTCGGCCGCGTCGCCGGCAGCCCGCTCATCGACCGGTTCGGACGGGTCCCGGTGCTCCGGGCGAGCGCGGTGGTCGCGGTCGTCGGCCTCGGCATGCTCATCTTCGTGCCGAACGTCCCGATCGCGATCGTCGGTGTCGTGCTCTGGGGGCTCGGTGCCTCGCTCGGGTTCCCGATGGGGATGTCGGCCGCCGCGGACGACCCCCGCACCGCGGCCGCCAAGGTCAGCGCCGTCGCGACGATCGGCTACGTGGCGTTCCTCGCCGGACCGCCGATCATCGGGTTCGCCGGCGAGCACGTCGGCCTCCTCAACGGGCTCCTCATCGTGTTCGTGTTCATCATCGCGGCCGGCCTCGCGTCCGGTGCCGCGCGGGAGCGGACCGCGACCACCCGCCCGGGCGACGGACGGACCGGCGGCGACCCCGGCCTCCCGGCCGGCGCGGCTGGCGGGGCCGACCGGACCGACACGGCTGACCGGCGACGCTGAGCCGCCGGCACCGCCTGCCTCCGCCCGGAGCAGCGAGCAGCGAGCAGCGAGCAGCGAGCAGCGAGCACAGGGGCCGGTGGGCGACCCGCCGGGCCGCCTGCGATCCCCGTTAGGCTTCCCGGGTGCGTCTCGTCATCGCCCGCTGCTCCGTCGACTACGCCGGTCGCCTGTCGGCCCACCTGCCCCTCGCGACCCGGCTCCTCATGCTGAAGGCCGACGGCTCGCTCCTCGTCCACTCGGACGGCGGCAGCTACAAGCCGCTCAACTGGATGAGCCCGCCGTGTTCGATCGCGATCGCGGAACCCGACGAGGACCAGGCGTCCGCGGGCATCACGCAGGTGTGGACGGTCACACAGAAGAAGACGCAGGACCGCCTCATCGTCAGCATCCACGAGGTGGTCGCCGACGAGTCGCACGACCTCGGCGTCGACCCCGGTCTGGTCAAGGACGGGGTGGAGGCGCACCTGCAGCAGCTCCTCGCCGAGCAGATCGAGCTCCTCGGTGACGGCCACACGCTGGTCCGCCGCGAGTACATGACCGCCATCGGTCCGGTCGACATCCTGGCGCGGGACGACGCGGGCGCGAGCGTCGCGGTCGAGATGAAGCGGAACGCCAACATCGACGCCGTCGAGCAGCTCACCCGCTACCTCGAGCTCATGAACCGTGACCCGCACCTGCGGCCGGTGCAGGGCGTCCTGGCGGCACAGTCGTTCGCCCCCCAGGCCCGCACCCTGGCCGAGGACCGCGGCATCCGTTGCCTCGTCCTCGACTACGACGAGATGCGCGGCATCGAGGGCGGGCACGCGCGCCTCTTCTGAGCGCGCCGGCGCCGCGACACGGTTCCGCGAGCGCGGGCCGGGAGGCCAGACCCATCCCCGGCGCGCGGCTCACCCCGCCGCAGGGTGGCTCCGGCGGCGCGGCTAGGCTGGGCGGGACATGACAAGCAGCCCGGAGCGCCCCTTCACCGCCGTCCTGTTCGACCTCGACGGCACCATCAGCGACTCGGCGCCGGGCATCATCGAGAGCCTGACGCACACGTTCCGACAGGTCGGCGTCCCCGTGCCCGACCAGGACACCCTCATGTCGTTCGTGGGGCCGCCGATCCTCGACACCTTCCGCATCGCGATGGGCATGGACGACGAGCTCACCGAGCGCACCCTCGCCGTGTACCGCGAGCACTACTTCTCGCACGGAGCACTCGACTCCCGCATGTACCCGGGCATCGACGTCGTCCTGCACACCCTGCACGAGGCCGGCGTGCCGATCTCGACCGCGACGAGCAAGCCCGAGACCCCGGCGACCTACATCCTCGAGCACTACGGCCTGACCGGGGACATCGACGTCATCACCGGGGCGAGCGACGACGAGGTGCGCTCCGCCAAGGCCGACGTGGTCGAGGAGGCCCTGCGCCGGCTCCACGCGCGTGGGTTCGACATCAGCCGTCCGGTGCTCGTCGGGGACCGCCTGCACGACGTCGAGGGGGCGGCGGCGCACGGCGTCCCGACCGTCTTCGCCGAGTGGGGGTACGGCTCCCCCGCCGAGGCCGCGGGCACCGTCGCGCAGGCGGCGACCCCGCTCGACCTGCTGCCGATCCTGCTGCCGAGCACGTGAGCGGCGGCGGCGAGACCACCGGCGCGGCAGCTCGCCGTGCCGGACTCCGCGGGGCCGCGTGGCTGCTGCCCGCCGCGATCGTCCTCGTCGCGCTGAACTTCCGCGGCCCGATCGTCGCGCCGGCGCCGGTCATCGGGGACATCCGGGTCGACCTGGGCATGACCGCGACGGTCGCCGGGCTCCTCACCACGATCCCGGTGCTCTGCTTCGCCCTCGCGACGCCGTTCGCCAGCTGGGTCATCGCCCGGTTCACCGCGGAGCGCGCCGTGTCGTTGTCGCTGCTCATCGTGCTCGTCGGCACCGTCCTCCGGTCGGTCCCGCACGAGGCCGCGCTGCTCGTCGGCACCGCGGTGATCGGCATCGGCATCACGATCGGCAACGTGGTGATCCCGGTCGTCATCCGGCGGGACACCTCACCGGAACGGGTCGGCCTGGTCACGGGCGTGTACACGTCCGCGCTCAACGTCGGGTCGATGACGACCTCGCTCGGCACGGCACCGATCGCAGCCGTCTGGGGCTGGCCGGTCGCGATCGCGATCTGGGCCGTGCTCGCGGTCGTCGCCGGTGCCGCGTGGACGTACACGGTCGGGGCGGGTGCCGCATGGCGTGGTGCCGACCGCGACTCCGGACCGGTGCCGGCGACCGGACCGATCGACCAGGTCCTGGACACCGGCGCGGTCCGCACGGTCCCGGCGGCCCCCGTCGTGGCGACCCTGCCGCACCCCGCCAAGCGCTGGGTGACGTGGGGGCTCATGCTCGCGTTCGGTGGGCAGGCGTTCTCGTACTACGCGCTGACCGCCTGGATCCCGACGCTGCTGCACGACGAGATCGGCTTCGACACCGCGTCGTCCGGGGCGAGCTCCTCGGTGTTCCAGATCCTGGCGGTCGTCGGGGCGCTCGGGGTGCCGGTGCTCGCCAGCCGGTTCCGGCCGCGCGCCATCATCGCCCTCGTCGCGTTCTTCTGGCTCGCGATGCCCCTCGGCCTGCTCGTCGCCCCACAGCTCTGGTTGCTGTGGTCGGTGCTCGGCGGCGCTGCCCAGGGCGGCGGCATCACGATCATCTTCATCGTCATCGTGCGGCTCGTGTCGAACGACGACGACGCCCGCCGGCTGTCCGCGTTCGTGCAGGGCGGCGGGTACCTGATCGGGTCGGCGGGGCCGCTCGTGGCCGGGGCCCTGCACGGGGCGACCGGCGGCTGGACGGCACCGCTGCTGACCGTCCTCGTGGCGGTGCTGCTCCTCGGCGTCGTCGGGTCCCTGTCCGCACGGAAGGTGCGCTGAACCTCCCGCACCGCGCATCGCCTCCCGCACCGCGCACCGCGCACCGGGAGCGGGCCGCGACCGGCGCGGTCAGGCGCTCCGGGCCTCCAGGACCTGGCGGAGCGACATCGGCGCCTGCCCGGTGACGCGCTCGACGTCCCCGGACACCTTCGCCAGCGCGCCCTCGCCGATCGCCGTGTAGGTGCTCACCCACGCGTCGGCCTGCCACGGCTCCGGGTCCCAGCGCTGCCGGGAGGCGTAGGCCTCCTCCACCGTCTCGCGGTGGTAGCTCACCGGCCGTCCCCGGACCGCGCTGACGGTCGCGGCCGCCTGCTCGAGCGTGATCGCCGCGGGTCCGGTGAGGTCGTACGTGCGGTCCATGTGCCGTTCCGGCGCACGGAGGACCGCGGTCGCCACACGTGCCACGTCGGCCCGCGCCACGGCGGCCATCGCCCCGTCGCCCGCCGGGCCCCGGATGACCCCGTCCTCGCCGACGAGGTCCTCGACGAAGTCCAGGTAGAACGAGTCGCGCAGGAACGTGTGCGCCATCGAGGTGTCGCGCACCGCCTGCTCGGTCCACCAGTGGTCGCGGCCCAGCGTGAAGGTCGCGTCGGGGGCCGCGCCCTGGAAGGACGTGTAGACGACGTGCTGCACGCCGGCACTGGCCGCTGCGCGCACGACGGTGCGGTGCTGGTCGAGCCGGTCACGGGCCTCCGCGCCGGACACCAGGAACAGGACGTCGACGCCCTCGAGGGCGGCGCGGGCCGCGTCGCCGTCGGCGTACGTCGCGACGGCGACCTCGGCCCCGGGCAGCCGTGGGGCCCGGGAGGCGTCGCGGACGACCATGCGGAACGGCACCTCGTCCGCGGCGAGCGCGCGGGCGACGGCGCCGCCGATGTTGCCGGTGGCCCCGGTGATGGCGATGGTCACGTCGTGCTCCTGTCGGTCGGTGCTGCTGTCGTCGGTGGGTCCGGTCAGGTCCGGACCAGGACGGAGGCCCGGTGCAGGTCCGCCGTCACCCGCTCGGCGTTCGCGCCGTCGACCTCCACCGCCCACCGTCGGGCGGCCTCGTGGTCGCGGCCGTGCCGCATGTGTCGGCCGACCAGTCGGTCGATCCGCACGGAGTCGTCGACGACGCAGGCCCAGGTCTCGGTGAACAGGTCGGGCAGCTCCCGCCACGGGGCGGTCTGGTCGAGCAGGTAGTTGCCCTCGGAGACCACGAGCACGGTCTCCGGCGGGACGGCGATGCTGCCGGCCACGGGCTCGTCGACGCGACGGTCGAAGTCGGGAGCCCAGACCGTGCCGTCGGTCCCTCCGATCGCGGTCAGCCGCCGGACGAGTGCGACGTACCCGGCGGCGTCGAACGTGTCGACCGCGCCCTTGCGTCCGCGCCGGCCGAGGGTGTCGAGGGCCGCGTTCGCGAGGTGGAACCCGTCCATCGGCACCTGCACGGCGACGCCCGGACCGAGCCGCGTCACGACCTCGGTGACGACCCGTCGGGCGAGCGTGGACTTGCCCGCCCCGGGAGCGCCGGCGATGCCGACGACGCTGCGGCCGCCCGCCTCGGCGAGCGCCACCGCACGCGCCACGGCCTGGTCGACGGACAGGGTCTCCTGGGTGCGCACGGGTCCATCCTCGTGCATCGAGTGCCCGGACGGAGGGCGATCCCGCCGACGCGTCCGCTCGCCGTCGCCGGGCGCCGTGCCCCACGAACGGGCGCGTTCCCCCCGCGGCGGACGGCCGGTAGCGTTCGTCACCTATGGCGCAGACGACATCCGGCCCGGCCGTCGCACAGGTCACCGCTCCCGACCGTGCGGCGCCGCTGGCCGTGCGGTCCTCGGCCAGGACGACCCCGCTGACGAACCAGGCGGTCATCGCCGCGGTGTCCGTGGTCGCCGCGGTCTGCAGCGTGCTGCTCCCCTGGCTCACGGTGACGAACGCGCCGAGCATGTGGGCCGGGACGGGACTCGCGCTCCTCGGGCTGGCGTTCACCGGACTGCTCGTGGCGCGACCCGGGCTCGCACGGTTCGAGCTGCTCGTCCCCGCGCTCGACTTCATCGCGATCGGCCTGCTGCGCTTCGGGACCGGCGACGCCCGGTCGCCCTTCCTCGCGGCCGTGCTCCTCCCGCTGATCTGGATCGCCGCCCGACCGGGTCGGCAGCACGTCGTCTACCCGCTGATCGGCACCGCGGTGACGTTCCTCCTGCCGACGGTCGTCGGTCAGGCGGAACTCGGCGCCAGCGAGGTCGTGCGCCTGGTGGTCGTCCTGGTGGTCTTCGTCGGGGTCGCCGGCGTCACGAACGAGCTCGCCCGACAGGCCGTGGTCCGGCTGCAGGCGATGCAGGACCTGCGACAACAGGCGGAGGCGGAGATCAGCCAGGCCGCCCTCGTGCAGCGCTCCCTGCTGCCCGTCACCGCCGTGGACATCCCGGCCGTGCTGACGGTCCGGGCCGTGTGCCTCCCGACACGCTCGGTCGGCGGCGACTTCTACGACTGGTTCCCGATCACGGACGGCGCCGCCTTCACGCTCGGGGACGTGATGGGCAAGGGCGTCGGAGCGGGCATGATCGCCGCGGTCGTGCGTTCGGTCCTGCGCTCGTCCGTCCGCGAGGGAGCGCCCGACGAGGCGGTGAGCCGCACCGCGACGGGCCTCGACGTGGGCCTGGACGCGCCCGCCACCGAACAGTTCACGACCTGCTTCCACGTGCACGTCAGCGTCGACGGGATCGCGCGTTGGGTCGACGCCGGGCACGGCCTGACCCTGCTGCTCCGTGCGGACGGCAGCCACGAGTGGCTCCGGAGCGTCGACCTGCCGATCGGTGTCGGGACGTCCTGGACGACGCAGGAGACGGTGCTCCGTCCGGGCGACGTGATCCTCAGCGTCAGTGACGGTGTCCTCGACCTGTTCGGCGACGGCCTCGACGCCGTCGACCGGTTCGCGGAGTTCGCCGTCGCCGACCCGGACCCCGACCACCTCGTCGAGCGGCTCGAGGAGCGCGGTCGCGCCGGCCACAACGAGGACGACGTCACCGTGCTCGCGATCCGGTACGACCCGGAACTCGAGGTCTCCCGGTCCTAGGCACCACCCGGACCGGCCTGCGCCCCGGACCGGCCAGCGCACCGGACGGCTGCGCCCCGGACCGGCCAGCGCACCGGACCGCTCGGTGCCGGCGGCCCTGCGCGGTCAGACCGTGGTGCCCCCGCCGACCCGGGCCCACCGGAGCGCCTGCACCACGAGCAGCCCGTGCCGGTGCGCCCCGAGCTCGTCGAGTGGCACCCACCGCGCCATGTCCGTCGTCCCCACCGCTTCGTGGCGCAGCGCTCCCCCGACCACCCGAGCCCGGTGCACCACCTGCACCGCCTTCATCGGTCGACCGTTCTGGTGCTTCCGACGCTCCGACGGCACGACGTGCGACCGGATCCCGAGCAGCCCCTCGACCACGACGTCGTACCCGGTCTCCTCGCGGACCTCACGGACCGCACCCTCCTCGACCGTCTCGTCCAGCTCGACCCCGCCGCCGGGCAGCGTCCAGAGCCCGGCGTCCGGCCAGCTCAGCCGTGCGAGCAGCACCCGGTCGCCGTCGGTGACCACGGCGTAGGACGCCAGCCGGGTGTCGTAGTCCGTGTACTCCATGACCCGACCATCGCAGCAGGCGGGCCGATGCCGGCGAGCCGCGCCGTGCCTCCCGTCCAGCGGATCGTGGCTGGTCCGGCGGCACGACCGCCGCCGCCTGCATCGGAGGATGCAACCTCCCCGGGTCCCACCCTTCGGCCCTCGGCCGCGAGCGCTCGCGTTCCTAGCGTGGACGACGCACGCCGTCCCGCACCGTCCTCGTCAGGAGTCCTCGTGTCCACAGTCCTCTCACCCGCCCGCACCAGCACCGCCGTGCACCTCGACCGGGTCACCAAGACGTACCCGAACGGCCCGTCGACCGTGACCGCGCTCGACGGCGTCTCGCTCGACATCGCCTCCGGCAGCTTCACGGCCGTGATGGGTGCGTCCGGGTCCGGCAAGTCCACGTTCCTCAACTGTGCCGCCGGTCTCGACACCCCCTCGAGTGGCCGGGTGGTCATCGGGGGCGTCGACCTCGGCGCGTTGCGCCCGGACGCCGTGACGCGGTTCCGCCGCGACCACGTCGGCTTCGTGTTCCAGGGCTACAACCTCGTGCCGCACCTGACCGTCGGCGAGAACGTGCGGCTGCCCCTGACACTCGCCGGGACCCGCGCCGACGAGCACCGGATCGCGGAGCTGCTCGACGCCGTCGGCCTGGGGGGCATGACCGGCCGCCTGCCCGGGGAGCTGTCCGGCGGCCAGGCGCAGCGCGTCGCCATCGCGCGCGCCCTCGTCGCCGGGCCGGACGTCGTGTTCGCCGACGAGCCCACCGGTGCGCTCGACACCGCGACCGCGGAGCGGATCCTGCAGCTCCTGCAGCACGCGGTGCGGTCACTCGGGCAGACCCTCGTGCTCGTCACCCACGACCCCCGGGCCGCGGCCTTCGCCGACCGGGTCGTGTTCCTCGCCGACGGTCGGGTGCGCGACGAGCTCCACTCCCCCACGCTCGAGTCGGTCACCGCCCGCGTCCTCGGCCTGGGGCGTTGAGCCGTGCGCGCCGCTCTCCGCTCCCTGCTCGTCGTCAACCGCGCGGCCGTCGTCGGCGCCGGTGTGGTCGTCGCCCTGGCTGCCGTGCTCCTCGCGGTCACGGGCGCTTGGCTCGAGGCCGGCATCCGGCATCCGGACGCCCCGTTCCTCTCCACCGTCGCGGGCTCCTTCGCCGGGACACTGCTGCTCATCACGGTGTTCATGGTGGCGAGCGTCTTCGCGGGGGTCCTCCGCGAACGGCGCCGCGAGTTCGCCCTGCTCCGGGCGATCGGTGCGACCGCCGGGCAGATCCGCGGCACGGTCCGCACCGAGGTCCTGGTCCTGCTCGCACTCGTCGCCCCGCTCGGTGCCGTCGTCGGCACGTTCGTCGCACCGCTCGTCACGCCGCTGCTGGCGTCGAGCGACCTCGTCCCCGCGGGCTTCACCCTCGCGCCGACGGTCGTCCCGCTGCTCAGCACGCTGGTCGTCCTCGTGCCGACCGGACTGCTGGCCGCGGCGATGGCCGCGCGCGCAGCGACCCGCCCGAGCCCGACCGACGCCGTCCGTGCGAGCACGACCGACGTCCCCACGCTCTCGCGCGGTCGACGGATCGCAGCCGGGGTCACCGCGCTCGTCGGCCTCGCGACCGCGACCACGCCCTTCTTCACCCCCGGCCTGGTCGGCAGTGCGACCGGCGCCACCTCCGCGATCGTGCTCGTGGTCGCGGCGGCCCTCGCCGGGCCGCTCCTCGTGCAGTGGGGTGCGCGGCGCGCCCTCCGCGGGGCCTCCGGACCGGCGGCCACGCTCGCGCTCCTCAACGCCCGCGGGGCCTCCCGCCGGCTCAGCGCCGCGGTGGTGCCGCTCGCGCTCCTCGTCGCGCTCGGGACGGTGCAGACCGGGACGGACGCCGCCGTCCAGCGTGCGACGGGGGACCAACTGGGGGCGGGCCTCCAGGCCGACCTCGTCGTGATCGGAGCGGACGGCGTGACCGCTGCCGAGGCGGACCGGATCGCGGCGATGCCGGGCGTCCGCGCGACGACGACGATGCGGGACACCGCCGGCTCGGTCCAGATCGAGCAGGCCGACGAGGACCTCCCCGCCCTCGGCGACCTCGAGTGGGAACCGACCGTGATCCGTGCACTGTCGGGCGACGACGGTCGCGTCGACCCCGCCGTCCGCGCCGGTTCCCTCGACGCGCTCGACGAGCCGGGCACCGTCGCGGTGAGCACCGACGTCATCGCCCTCACCCCGACCGGCCTCGGGGACACCATCCGGATGCGGACGGGTGACGGACCGGCGACCCCGGCGCGCATCGTCGCGGTCTACGACCGCGGCCTGGCGTTCGGTGACGTCCTCGTGCGCGACCGGACGAGCCGCCCGGCTGGCACGCTGCTCGTCGACACGGCCGCCGGTGACCGTGCCGCCGTCCGGGAGGCCCTGCTCGCCACCGGCGTCGGCGTCACCTCGGTCGACGGGTACGTCACGACCGCCCTCCGGTCAGGGGACGGCGACCGGCGACTGTCCCTGGTCCTCGTCGTCGCCCTGCTCGCCTTCGTGGCGGCCGCCGCGGGCAACACATTGCTCACCGCCACCCGGGGTCGGCGGGACGAGTTCGGGCTGCTGCAGCGGACCGGTGCCACCCGCGCCCAGCTGCTGCGGATGGCCGGGGTCGAGACCGCCTACACCGCGGTCGCAGCCGTGGTCATCGGGACCGTCGCCGTCTTGCCGGCGCTGGTCGGCGTCGGGTACGGCCTCGCCGGTGCTCCGGCGGCCGGGTTCGACCTCGCGTCCTGGGCCGGGTTCTCGCTCGCGGCGGTCGTCGTGGCGGTCGTGGGGGTGCTGCCGGTGGCGGGGCGGATCGCGCGGGGGCGGTGACGGGTCAGCGGGAGTGCGGCGCTGCCCCGGACGTGACCGGGGCAGCGCCGCTGGCATACTGACGGCATGACGATGGCGCAGCCCGTCATCGGGCGCGAGCGGGAGATCGCGGCCCTCCGCACCGCGATCCGGGACGTGGACAGCGGTGGTTCGGCGTTCGTGGTCGACGGCGAGGCGGGGATCGGCAAGTCGTCGCTCGTCGCCGACGTGGTCGAGTACGCGGACAGCCGCGGCGTGCGGGTCCTCACGACGACCGGCACGCTCGACGAGTCGGCGGAACCGTACGCCGCCCTCCACATGCTCCTGTACCCGCTGCGTGCGGGCATCCCGAGCCTGCCGGCACCGCAGCGGCGGGCGTTGGACGTCGCGTTCGGGGTCGAACCGGGCGTGCAGCCGTCACCGCTCCTCGCGACGGGTTCCGTCAAGCCCCGGCGAACCGCGCCGACTTCTTCCGTGCGGTGGCCTCCGGCCCCTTCTACGGCTACAACCGTCCCGGTGTGACGCCGTCGGAACCGGTCATCGACAACTGGTGGCGTCAGGGCATGACGGGCAGCGCCGTCGCGCACTACGAGGGCATCAAGGCGTTCTCCGAGACGGACCAGACCGAGGACCTCCGCGCCATCACCGTGCCCGTCCTCGTCCTGCAGGGCGACGACGACCAGGTCGTGCCGTACCAGGACGCCGCCGTGAAGCAGGCCGAACTGCTCAGCGACGCCACGTTGAAGATCTACGAGGGCTACCCGCACGGGATGCTGACGACCCACGCGGACGTCATCAACCCCGACATCCTCGCGTTCATCCGCGGCTGACACCGCTCGCTGCGTCCGCAGCGGTCCGGACTGGAGGCGCGGTGCAGGAGGGCCGACCGGCTCACCCGCACCGCGCCTCCCGTCGCGTACCGCCAGGACGACGACCCCGACGCGTTCAGTGCTGCTGCGCCGGCAGGCCGGACCCCGGAGTTGCGAGGCCCGGCCACGCGGTCACGCGACCAGCGCTCGTGCTTCGTGGTCGAGTCGCTCGAGACGCCAGTCCGCGACGAGGACGAACGCACGCCGGAACACGACCAGCAGGGCTCCAGCGTGTTCGAACGCGTGCGTGACCACGGACGCCCCGTCCGCTGTTCGGTCGATCAGCCACCGCCCGGTCTCCTGCGCGCCGGCTCCCTCGAGCCGGTACTCGACGGCGGTCTCGTCGACGCGTGTGAAGGTCACGACCGCGGGGAGGAACCCGCGGATGACCGTCCGGTACGGCCTCCCGACGACGACACGGGCGTCTGCCGGACGGATGGGCCCGAGCGCTGGGTTCCAGGCAGCGAGTGACCGCGCATCGGAGAGGACCCGGACGACCACGGCCGGCGAGACCGCGATGCGTCGTTCCGCTGTGTGCATCACGACAGCAGGGCCCGTCGATCGGGTGTCGGGCGCGAGCGGAGGTACGACAGGCACTGGGCCAGGTCACGCTCGACGCGGCTCTTCGTGGTGCCCGGGGCGATCAGCGCGAACATCACGTGTCCCGGGAGGCGGAGGTCGGCCGAGGGATCAGCGCTGTCGAAGGTGACCGGTGGTCGCAGGAGGGAGGGGTGTGCCGTCCACCGTTCCTTCTGCTCTGCAGCGAACGTCTCCCCGCGACGTCGGGTCTCGTACGGGAGCCAGTCGTAGTGGTCGACGCAGACCTCGACCGGGTCGGCGGCGTTCTGGCCGTCGGGCGGGGAAGTGGGGAGCTCGTTCGCCAGTGCTTCCACCCGGATCGGCTCATCGGTGGTGATGACGAGCGAAGTCCCCCCGTTGTCGAGATGCGTCTGCAGGGCTCGGCGTTCCTCGATGTCGGGCCAGGGGTCACGGAGGATCCAACCGGTGGTGGTCCGCCGCCACCGGATCCGGGAGACGTCGTCGAACACCACGGCGACGTCCTCGATGAGCACCAGACTCTCTGCGTTGACGGTCGCCCTCATCGTCGACCTCCGACGAGCGCCGAGGACTCCACACTGCCCTCCGTCTTCAGTGTCGACAGCCGTGCGCGCGCTCGTTCGACTCGCGCGGCGTCCCGAGTCCCCGGTTCAGCGCCGATGTCGCAGAGGGTGCGGAGGGTGCGAACGAGGTCGTCGGTACGTCCGAGAGCGGCGTACGCCTCTGCGAGGCCGGCAAGCGCCCTGGTGTCCCCAGGAGACGATGCGGCAGTGCTGGCGAGGAACGCGTCCACTGCCACGAGGGGACTCCCCCCGAGGGCACTGGGCATGCTCAAGTGCCACCGGCCGAGCAGGTAGTTCGCATCCCGGTGCGACGGGTCGTGGTGCAGAACGGCCTCGGCCGTGCGGCGGACCGACCGGGCGGGCAGCGGGCGCAGTACCGCGGGGAGCGCGAGCAGCCGGAGTCCGAGCAACCGAGCCCGTTGCACGCTGATGTGGTGCGGCCGCGTCTCGAGCGGCGCAAGCAGACTCGTGAGGAGCCGCATCCGCCGGTGTGCACTGCGGCTGAGCTGCCCGTGCTCGTCCAGCGCACCCGTGATCCGCCCGTCGAGGAGCCGAGTAGCGGCCTCGAGTGCCGTGTGCGGCGCGCCGAGGTCCCTGCTCGCCTCGGCGCGTTGCACCAGGTCCTCGATCGAACGGCGTGCCTCAGCGGCCATCTCGTCGGCAGCCCGCTGTTTCCCGGCCGACCGGTCCACGACCAGGGGCGTGCCGAAGACCAGGTGCACCCGGCCACTCGACCGGAACCATCTGCGCCCCTTCGGCAGGACCTCGTCCGTCCCGGTGATGCCGACCGGGATGACCGGTACGTCTGCGGCGAGCGCGAAGCGGAACGCCCCGCTCTTGAACGGCAGGAGCGCGCGATCGGTGTTCCGCGTGCCTTCCGGGTAGACGCAGAGGACGTCACCGCCGGTCAGCACGCGCTTGACGGTCCGGAGGGTGTCCGGTGCGGGAGCGTCGCGGTCCACCGGGATGCCGTACCAGGCCCGCGTCCACAGGCGGGGCAGCGTCCGGTCGAAGCTCTCCCGCTTGGTGAGGAACCAGACGGGACGTCCGGTCACGGCGCCGACGAGTATCTCCATCACGAAGTGGTCGAAGTAACTGCGGTGGTTCGGGGCTAGGACGAAGGGTCCGGTGGTCGGGAGGTGCTCGAGTCCATCGACGGATCGCAGGTGGCGGCGGACGCGCCCGGCGACGAAGGCGTGTGAGACCGACCGGACCGTGTTCTCTCCGCGCATGTCACGCCACCGCGGATGCGAGATGCTGACGGAGGAGTTCGATGCTGGTCATCACGAGGCCGTGGTGATCGGCGAACAGTCGCAGGCCGTCGCGCCGCAGCATCTCCCCGTCCGGTCCGATGATCTCCACGATCACTCCGGCCGGGCGGCACCCGGCTGCTCGCGCGAGGTCCACCGATGCCTCGGTGTGGCCGACGCGGGACAGCACCCCTCCGGCTCGCGCGATGAGGGGGAAGACGTGACCGGGGCGTTGGAGATCGCCGGATCCTCCCGACATCGCGATCCCGATCGTCTTCGCTCGTTCCGCTGCAGAGATCCCCGTGGTCACCCCGTGGGCCAGAGTCGCGTCGATGCTCACCGTGAAGGCTGTGCCCATGTGGTCCTCGTTGCGCGGGATCATCGGCGGCAGCGCGAGTTGCTGCGCGCGCTCCTCGGTCAACGCCAGGCAGACCAAGCCCCGTCCGTGGGTGATCATGAAGTTGATCGCCGCCGGGGTGACGTGATCGGCGGCGATGATCAGGTCGCCTTCGTTCTCACGGTCCTCGTCGTCGACCACCACGACGATCTCACCTCGTCCGATGGCGGCGATGGCGTCCGCAGCGGGCGAGAGGAGTTGCTGCTCGCTGATGGCACTGGTCCTGTCGATGTTCAGAGTCATGGTCCCGTTCCCCGTCCTCGTGGACCGATCGAGCGATCAGCCCCCCAATTGCATGCGATAGCACTACATGCTGTCGCATCTACTGCGACAGCACCGAAAGTACGGCCAGGGACCCAACGGGTCAAGACGTGGGATCGCGATATTCGAGGTTGTTACCTGCCGTACACATGACGCAACATCCGTGTTGTAGCATGTGTGTTACGTCACGATTTGGAGGACCCCATGCGACGTCTGCTCGACGTACCGATCCGCTTCCCTCGCGTAGTCATCGCCGTGTGGTTGGCCTTGTTCGTGGCGGGAGGGGCGCTCGCACTGCACCTCGATGCCGCCCTGTCAGGGGGAGGCTTCACGAACCCGCGAGCACAGGCACTCGTGACGCAGGAGGTGGTCGAGGAGCGCTTCGCCCAGTCACCGAACCAGCTGGTCGTCGTGCTCGACGGGGCCACGACGGTGACGGACGGGACGATCTCCCGGGTGGTCAGCATCCTCCGCCAAGAGGGTGCCGATTCCGTCACCACCCCGGAAGACGACCCCGACCTCGCCTCGGAGGACGATCGCGCGGCCGCGGTGATCGCTGGTTTCGACGGGAGTGCGACCGCTACCCAGAACCTCGTGCCCGGTCTGCAGGAACAACTGGAGGACGCCCGGCTGGTGGATGACGTGTACGTCACCGGCCAACCAGCGCTCGACTTCCAGCTCAACGCACACTCGAAGGCCGACGCCACACGAGCCGAACTGATCGTGTTCCCGCTCCTGATCGTCGTCCTGCTGTTCGTCTTCCGATCGGTCGTCGCGACCGTCCTCCCGCTGCTCGTCGCGGGTTCGTCACTCGCCCTGGCCCTGGGCATCGGCTTCCTGCTGACCCGCGTGACGGAGGTGTCGAACCTCTACACGAACATCGTGTCCATGATCGGTCTGGCCGTCGCCGTCGACTACTCCCTGTTCATCATCAAACGGTTCCGGGAAGAACTGGCGACGGGCAAGGCCACCCCGGTCGCCGTGCGAGCGGCCATGTCCACCGCCGGGCATTCGGTCCTCTTCAGCGGCGTCGCAGTGGTCCTGGCCCTCGCGGCGTTGCTCATCCCCCGGGTGATGGCGCTGACGAGCATCGCTCTCGGTGGCATCGTCGTCGCGGTGGTCGCGCTCGTCATCACGATGCTCGTCCTGCCTGCCGCGCTCACCCTGATCGGACCGAGGATCGACCGCTTCGCCGTCCCGTTCCTGCGCCCTGCGGCGCCTCGAGCCGTCCGCACGGTGCGGTCGCGCATCCGGCGCCCGGCACTCGTCGGCACGGTCGGGATCCTCGCACTCGCCGCGTGCGCCGTCCCGATCGCCGGCCTCTCCCTGCAGTCCCCCGTGGCGAGCGCCACCGTCCTGCCCGCTTCCGACCCGGCCCGACAGGGACTGGAGACCCTCGACGAGCGGATCGGTCAGGAAGGACTGTTCCCCGTCGATGTCGTCCTCACCCTCCCAGCTGACGTCGGGACCGCGGCGGCGCTGGAACAGGTCGAACGTGCCAGCACCTGGCTCGCACAGCGGCCCGGTGCCGATGACGTCACCTCTGTCACCGCCCTCGGACTCCCCGCGGGACAGCTCACCACCCTGCTCGACCAGGCGGACACACCCGGTGACCTCCGGAAGCTGTGGGACGCACGGGACGACGTGATCACCGCGCGGGTGTTGGTCACCACGGCCCAGGGTCCGGACTCCGTCAGCGCTCACGACCTGGTCGAGGAGGTCCGCGCGGACCTCCCTGCCGAACTGACCGACGGCACGCGCGTGGCGGTCACCGGCGCGACCGCTCAGGGCGTGGACTTCGACACCACCATCGTCCGCAGCATCCCGTTCGTCGCAGCGGTCGTCCTGCTCCTGACGTTCGCCATGCTCGCGTTCGCCTGGCGCTCGGTCGTCCTGCCGGCTCTCGCGCTCCTCTTCAACCTCCTCGTCGTCGGCGCGAGCGTCGGATCCCTGACCCTGGTGCAGCACGCCGTCTCGGACGCCCCGCTCAACTCCGTGACCCCGATCCTGCTGTTCGCGGTGATGTTCGGCCTGAGCATGGACTACATGGTCATCATCATGTCCCGCATGCAGGAGATGTACCGGGCCGGCATCCCGTACGAGCAGGCCGTCCTCGGGGGCGCGGACCGGACCCGCAGCATGATCAACAGTGCGGCGCTGATCATGGTCGCCGTGTTCCTCTCCTTCATGACGGCGCAGATCAGCATCGTCCGCGAGATCGGGATCGGACTCGCGATCGCCGTCGCGCTGGACGCGGTCGTCATCCGCATGGTCGTGATGCCGAGCGTGCTGCGCGCCATCGGTCCGCGGGCCTTCGGCCGAGCACGACCCGCGCCGGACACGACGGTGGGCGAGCCGTCGTCCGAGACGCCGGCGGAGTCCGGGGCGCTCATCGGTACCTGATCAGCCGCCCGTGCCCAGGGCCCGCAGACCGATCGCAGGCCCTGGGCGACGACCTGACAAACTGGACGGGAGCAGCATCCTCTGCTCCCGTCACGACTGGATCGCACATGACCACTCCGGTACCAGCGCACACTCCCACTGCGCCGACGCTCGCGCAGTTCGAGCTGCGCTACCTGGTCCTCGCGGCGCAGCGGGAGGGCAACCGGGCGCTCGGCCGACAGCTCGCCGACCTGGGACTGACGACCTCGCAGTTCGAGATCATCCTCGTCCTCTCCCAGTACGGACCCATCACGCTCAAGGAGCTCGGCGAGCTCATCGTGTGCGAGACAGCGAGCCCCAGCCGCATCGTCGACACACTCGTCCGTCGGGGTTACATCGAACGCTCCACGCACGCGTCGGACCGGCGAGCCGTCGCACTCCGGTTGACCGACGAAGGCCACGAACTCGTCCCGCGTCTCCGCGAGATCGAGAAGGTCATGGACGACGGCGCACGAGTGATGTTCGACGGGAGCGAGATGACCGGTCTGGTCAGCGCGCTCCGGACCTACCTCGACGGAACCGAGAGTGGCGCGGTCCTCGAGCGACGGTTCGCCGGCGATCGGCTCCCACTGGACTGAGGCGCTGCTGGCAGAGTTCGTCAGCGGACGCGGTCGGTGGACTCGGCGAAGCGCGGCCGGCACTGACGTCGTCCCGGAGCGCATCCACCTCGGCCGCGGCAAGCCGGAGGAGTCCGAGCCGAGCTGCTGCCGCAGTGGCCCGTCAGGCCAAGGCTCTCCGAGCGGGAGCAGGCGGACGCTCCCGCCCTCGGCGCGGCGCTCCGACAGCCGCACGCCTCCGGGTAGCGCGGTCAGACCAGCGCGACCGCACCCCATCCGGCGCGCATCCGGGCGACGGCCCGGTCCCAGCCGGAGAGGAGGTCCGCGTCGTCCCGGAGCATGGCCTGTAGCTGCAACCCCTCGTACAGGGCGACCAGTTGCTCGGCAGCGTGTCGCGGGGACGTCCCGCGCGGTTCGCGTCCGGCCACGACGTCGCGGACGAGGGCCAGGGTGACGTCGTCGAACGCGTGCTCGTACTGGGTGTGGAACCACCCGGCAGCGGGGTGTGACGGCGCGGAGGCGGCGCTCAGCGTGGCGATGCGCATCCGGACGAGCGCGGGGTCGGCGAGACCGGACTGCAGGCGTGCGCGGAGGTAGGCGGCTGCCCCCTGTTCCTCGGCCAGGTGCCACAGTCGCCGGCGGTCCCCGTTGTCCCAGCGGTCCATGACGGCGACGACGAGCAGCTCCCAGACCGGGTACGCGTCGGTGACCTGGGCGACGGTGACGTCGGCGAGCGCCGCGACCTCGGCCGGTCCGACGCTGTGGAAGTCCGACCGCCGGAAGGCCTCGACCGCTGCCGTGACGATGCGGTGGCGGAGATCGGCGTCGGGCATGAGGACGATCATCCGTCGCGGGCGGCGACGGCGCGACCGCCAGTTCGAGGGGGGCGGCGGGTCAGCCCCGGTCGAACGTCAGCGTCTCGTCGTCGGCGACCGTGACGCGTCCGGTGCGGGCGAACTCCGCCCAGACCGCGCGGATCCCCGGACCGCGCCGCTCCACGGCCGCCCAGTCCCGCTCCGGCACGAAGCGGCTGCCGGCCCAGGCCTGACGGTCGCCGAGCAGCAGCGGCACGTCGCTCATGTGCACGGCCCCGGTCGGTCGGACCGTGACCCCGCGGTGCAGCCGGTAGACGACGGCACGGCCACCCGCGGCGCGGTGTCGTGCGGCGAACGCCCGGGCGTCCCGGCCGTAGATGACCGCGGTGAGGGGTCGGACGAGCAGCCAGCGGACGAGCGCACGGCCGGCGCGCGTCCGGCAGAGCGCCGCCAGGCCGGGGATCATCGGGATGTAGAGCGCGGCTTCGTCGGAGGCGGACCCGATCAGGACCTCGACGTGCGGTGCCGCCCGGCGCCAGGCCGCGTCGAGGTGGCGCTCGGCCGGCAGCGGCGCGTGCCCGTACTGCGTGCCGAACGGCATCCCGCCGCGGAGGCCGTACGGCAGCGCGACCCGCTCCGCCGCCGCCTGCAGCGCCAGCACCTCGTCGAGTCCGGTCTCCGGCCCGACCGTGCGGACGGCCCGGACCATGGCGCGGTTCATCCGGGCACGCCGCCGGGACAACCCGAGCGGCGCGCTCTGCACGATCACCCGGCGGAAGAGCCCGGCCGTGCCGTCCGCCGCCATGAGGTGGGCGATCGCGTCGCCGCCCGCGGACTGGCCGAACAGGGTGACGGACTCCGGATCGCCGCCGAACGCCGCGATGTTCCCACGCACCCACCGGAGCGCCTGGACGATGTCGAGCAGCCCGAGGTTCGCCGGTACCCGCTCCCCGTCGCCGAGGAACCCGAGCACCCCGAGCCGGTAGGTCACGGCCACGACGACCACGCGCTGCTCCTCGACGAGGGCGCGCGGGTCGTGGATCGGGATGTCCCCGCCGCCGACGACGTACGAGCCGCCGTGGATCCACACCATGACGGGCAGCCGCTCGTCGTCGCGGACGTCCGCCGGCACGGTCACCGACAACGCCTGGCACTGCTCGGAGACCTCGGCCTCGATGGGGTGGATGAGCGCCTCGAGCACGGGCGTCGACGGTTGCGGCGGCACAGGGGCGGGGGTGTCGGCGACGAAGTCCTCCGTGGACGGCGGCACCGGCTCCGGACGCGCGAACCGCTCCGACCGGGCGTACGGGATGCCGAGCGCGCGGACGACCGCGCCGTCGTGGTGGCCGACGATCCGGCCGACGGCGGCGGTGAAGGTGCGGGTCGGCGCGGTGGTCATCCCGCAACCGTACGACGGACGGGAGGCCCGTGGCCGCGTGGCCGCCGGGCCCTCGCCGGCTGGTCCCGGACCGACGCGCCAGCGGCGAGACGGCCGTGACCGGTGGGGAGCCTCCCGTCCGGTCCGGGTCGCGTCAGCGGACCCGCTTGATCGGCAGCACCACCAGTGCGCCGATGATGGCGACGCCTCCTGCCGCCCAGCACATGAGCTCGTAGTTGTCGGGCGTGCCCCCGGTGCCGAACTTCAGGAAGAACAGCGCCGCGGCGGGAGCGAGGGACTGCGGCAGTGCGTTCGCGATGTTGATGACGCCGAGGTCCTTGCCCGGCCGGTCGGCGTTCGGCAGCACGTCGACGACGAGCGCGGTGTCGATCGCGGAGTAGATGCCGTAGGCGAAGCCCATGATGACCTCGGCCACGTAGAACCCGTTCACCGTCTCGGCATGGGCGAGGACGATGAGCCCGACGGCGAACAGCGCGGTGGAGCCGGCGACGAACACCTTGCGGCGCCCGAGCCGGTCGGAGGCCCAGCCGGACAGGGCAGCACTGACCAGGAGCGCGATCGTGTAGAGCAGGACGCCGAACGCGACGGCGGCGGTGGCCTCGGCGTCGCTCGACAGGCCGATGTGCTCCTTCATGTAGAGCAGTCGGTACGTGGTGAACATGAACGTCGCGAAGATGATGAGGAAGCGAGACCACCACGCGAACGCGAAGTCCGGGTTCTTGACCGGGTTCGTCCAGAACGACGCGATCAGGTTCAGGAACGTGAACTTCTTCAGCGGGTACGTCGGCAGTTCGTCCCGTGCGACGACGGCGTAGACGACCACCAGGACGATCGCGAGGATGCCCGGCGCGATGAACAGCACGGGCAGGTTCGCGACGAAGAACACGGACAGGTACGTGCCGGCCAGGACCGCGATGTTCTGGGCGAGCGCGATGATGCTCGACGACCTGCCGCGCTGGAACTCGGGCACGTTGTCCGCGAAGCTCGCGGTCAGGGTGGAGAGCACGGTGTTGGCCGCGAGCTGCGCGAGCAGCCACCCGAGCGTCAGCTGCAGGGTGTCCGGCGCGTACGCGATCCAGGCGAGGGCGACCGCGAAGACGACCACGCCGGTGAGCATCCACGGACGCCGCCGACCCCAGCGCGTCCGGGTGCGGTCGGACAGCGCGCCGGCGAGCGGGTTCATGATGAGCGCGCCGAACGCGCCGATCGGCAGCACCGAGCCGATGACGTTCGCGGCGTCGCTGCCGACGAGTGCCTCCGCCTTGAGCTGCATGCTCACGTAGACCGGCGCCATGAGGGCCACGAACAGGCCGAACTGCCCGAGGAACAGTGCGATCTGGTAGCCGACGCTGACACGCAGGGTGCTGACCGGCTGGGTGATCCCCTGCTCCGGGTGGACCAGCACCGGGGTCTCCGCGGGTTCGGGTGTGCTCATGACGCCTCCTTGAGTCGATGAAAACCATACCTCGCACGGTTTTTCGAGGGCGAGCATACATGCCACCGCGAACTCCGCGACAGCGAAAACTACACACCGGGTGGTTTCTGCGGTAGCGTCGTCATCGTCTCGCCGTGGAGCAGTGTCTCCGTCGGCCGCACACCAGTCAGGATCGAAGGAGCCTCTGCAATGCCCACCACCTCTGTGCAGCTCTACTCACTGCGCGACGCCATCGCCGAAGACCTCGACGCGGCCATCGCGCGGGTCCGCGAGATCGGCTACGAGAACGTCGAGCCCTACGCGTTCGTCGAGCGTGCCGCCGACCTCGAACGTGCCTTCGCCGCCACCGGCCTGCACGCACCGTCGGGTCACGTCGCCGTGATCGACGCCGAGGACACCGCGCCGATCTGGGACGCCGCCGAGCGCCTCGGCATCCGCACGGTCATCGACCCGTTCATCCCGACCGACCGCTGGCAGACCGCCGACGACGTCAAGGCCATCGCGGAGCGCGTCAACGTCCTCACCGCCGAGGCCGCCGCTCGTGGCCTGCAGTTCGGGTACCACAACCACCAGTGGGAGTTCACGAACAAGGTCGACGGCCGCACCGCCTACGACCTCTTCGTGTCGCAGCTGTCCCCGGAGACCGTCCTCGAGGTCGACACCTTCTGGGCGACCGTCGGCGGTGCGGACGCCCCCGCCGTGCTCCGCGGTCTCGGCGAGCGCGTCGTCGCCATCCACGTCAAGGACGGCAAGGTCGACGGTGACATCCGCACCGCGCTGCCCTCGTCCGAGAGCGCACTCATCGTGCCCGAGGCCCTCCAGCGGGCCTTCGAGAACCAGACGCCGGCCGGCCAGGGCGACGTCGACGTGGCGGGCATCCTCGCCGCGGCGCCGCAGGCCATCCGCGTCGTCGAGTTCGACGCGTACAAGGGCGACGTCTTCGAGGGCATCGCCGAGTCCCTCACCTGGCTGCAGGCCAACGACACCGCCGGGGCCGCCGCGTGAGCCGTGTCGGGGTCGGCATCATCGGTGCCGGCAACATCTCCACCCAGTACCTCGAGAACCTCACGCAGTTCGCCGACGTCGAGGTCCGCTTCGTCGCCGACGTCCTGACCGACCGTGCCGCCGCCCAGGCCGCGGCGTACGGCGTGGGCGCGTCCGGCACCGTCGAGGAACTCCTCGCCCGCGAGGACATCGCCATCGTGATCAACCTGACGATCCCGGCCGCGCACGCCGAGGTCGACCAGCAGATCATCGACGCCGGCAAACACGTGTGGAGCGAGAAGCCGATCGCGACCGACCACGACTCGGCCGCTGCCGTGCTCGCGTCGGCGCAGGCGAAGGGCCTCCGCGTCGCGACCGCCCCGGACACCGTGCTCGGCGCCGGGATCCAGACGGCGCTCCGGGCCATCGCCCGCGGCGACATCGGTGAGCCGCTCACCGCGACGACGCTGTTCCACGTGCCCGGACCCGAGGCGTGGCACCCGAACCCGGACTTCCTGTTCGCCACCGGTGCCGGCCCGCTGTTCGACATGGGGCCGTACTACGTCACGACCCTCGTGCACGCCTTCGGCACCGCCAGCCGCGTGCAGGCCGTGTCGTCGAAGTCACTCGACCGCCGCACGATCGCGTCGGGTGACCGCGCCGGTGAGACGTTCCCCGTCGAGGTCCCCACCCACCACGCCGCGCTCATCGAGTTCGCCGGCGGGCAGTCCGCCCAGTCGACGTTCTCGTTCCAGCACGCGCTGCCGCGGATGGGCTTCGTCGAGATCAACGGCACGCTCGGCACGATCTCGCTCCCGGACCCGAACACGTTCGAGGGGTCCTCGCAGCTCTGGCGTTACGGCCAGGAGGAGCCCGAGACGCTCGAGGCCGTCGGCTCCACCTGGGGCCGTGGCACCGGGGTCGTCGAGCTCGCCCGCGCCATCGCCGAGGACCGCCCGGAGCGCGCCTCCGGTGCCGTCGCGCTGCACGTCCTCGACGTGCTGCTCGGCATCCGTGACGCCGCCGAGTCGGGGTCGGCCGTCGAGATCACGTCGTCCGTCGACGCGGTCCCGCCGCTGCCGGAGGACTTCGACCCGGCCGCCGCGGTCCTCACCGCGTAGCACCACCGCTCCTCGACGCCAACGGCCGGCTCCCTCCGGGGGCCGGCCGTTCCGCGTTCCACGGCCCGTCGACCCGGAGCAGGACGACGGCCGTCGAAACCGGTCAGCGCGGTGCCTGCTCCTCCACATCACCCGCGGGCACGATCCGCTCGAGCAGGCGCAGCACCCGCTCCCCGTCGACGGCGTCCGGGTCGAGCAGCCACTGCACCTGCAGCCCGTCCGAGGCCGCGATGCTCAGGCTCGCCAGGTCCTCGGGGTCGAGGTCGTCGCGGATCCGGCCGGCGGCCTGGTCCCGGCGGATCAGCTCACTCAGGTCGGCGCGTAACCGGGTGAACCGGTCACGCATGAACTCGCGCGTGGTCGGGTGCCCTTCCTGCACGGCGTCGGCGGAGAGGGTCGTGTAGAGCTGCACGAGTCCGGGGACGGCTCGGTTGCGGGCGGCGCTCTCCCGCATGTCGCCGATCGCGGACTTCATCCGTTCCGGAGCACCCTGCTCGCGGACCTCGTGCTCGCGGTAGACGGCGAGGAGCAGGTCGTCGCGGCTCGGGAAGTAGTGCCGGAGCGCCGCGTGCGTGATGCCGAGGGCGTCCGCCACGGACCGGAGCGAGGACGCGTCGACGCCCTGTTCCGCGACCATCCGGATCATCTCGTCCAGGATCTGCGCACGTCGCTCGGTGCCCTTGCGGTACCCGCCGCGACGCGGCGGAGCCGCGTCGTCCTCGTCGGCGGGGTGGGTCATCCTGCCAACTTACCGCTGGAAGGTTTTCGCGGCCAGTGCCGGTCGGGAGGCCCGGATCACCACGGGTGCCGGGCCTCCCGTCCGGTGCGTGTCAGGAGCCGTCGTCCGCCGTCGGGTCCGGCAGGGAGCGGACGGCGACCCCGTCGACCGTGTACTCGTCCACCGGTCTCGGCGCACCCGCGTCGAGCGCTGCCGTGATCTGACCGAGGCACCGGGTCAGGACCTCGTTGTCCTCGGCGGAGAGGTGGTCGATGACCTCGACGACCGCCTGGTGGAAGGTCTCGTACGACACGTCGATCTTGCGCGCCGCCTGCACGGTCGGCTCGAGCACCTGTGCACGACGGTCGGTCGGGTGTGGCGACCGGACGAGGTCGCCCTTCTCGACGAGCCCGTCGACGATCTTCGTCACCGAGGCGTTCGACACCCCGAGCATGACGGCGAGGTCCTTCGGTCCCATGCTCCGGCCGTCGCGGTGCGCCTGGAGCATGTAGCGGACGGTGAGGAACTCGTTCTTCGTCAGGCCACTCTCGACCCGCGCGCGTTCGAGCTGGTCCTCCTCCGCGTGCTGGAGGCGGAGGAGCGCGTCGACGGCGGTCTTCGCGGACCGGGTGCGCGGCTCACGGGCGTAGAGGTGGACGTGTTCACGTCGGACGACGGTCAACGGCATGGGTCGTGGTCTCCCTCACCCACTCGGGCGGTCGTGCTGGTGCTCCGTGCTCGGCTCAGGCGGCCGGTGCGACGAAGAAGTCGGCGTACGAGACCTCCGAGCGGCGGGACAGCAGCGACGGGTCCTGGATCCGTCGGGCGACGTAGGCCTCGATCACGGCCGGGTCGGTCAGGCCCACGCGCGGGTGGGAGCCGCCGAAGCGAGTGTCGAGTGACGTGGTGTGGTACGTGCTCTGCATGATGGCGCCTTCCTCGTCGAGAGACTGCTGTCCGTCTGGACGAGGAAACTCTTTCACACCGTGAACTATGTGGTCAACGAACTTTTCGGTTCGTTGTACATTTCGCGCGCCGAACCACCAGACGACCTGGTGGAACGACACGAGCCCCTCCTCGTGGTGAGGAGGGGCTCGTGCTCGGACCGGGTTCGGACTACTCCTTGTTGAGCTTGTCCTGCACCGTGCCGGCGATCTTCTCGATCGTGTTCGGCAACTCGGTCGTGCCGTAGAAGCGCGAGTCCGGGTGCGTGGGCGGCGGCATCGGCGACGACGTGGTGGGGCCGTCGTGGTACGAGTACTCGCCCTTGCCGTCGAACGAGGGGCCGCTCGCCCAGGGGCCGTTCTTCGCCTCGGCACCGTCGGAGAAGTTGAGGTACTGGTAGTTGACCTCCTGGTTCTCCTTGTGCTGCGGGAAGTTGCTCGGCACCGGCATGGTCTCGAGACCGGACTCGCGGAGTTCCGCAGCCGCGGTCGCCCACATGTTCTGGTGCATGGTGTCGCGGGCGATGAGGAACTTCAGCAGGTCCCGCACGCCGTGGTCGTCGGTCATGTGGTAAAGCCGGGCAGCCTGGACGCGGCCCTGCATCTCGGCGTTCTCGTTCGCCGTGAAGTCGGCGAGCAGGTTGCCGCTGGCGGTGATGTACGAGCCCTGCCAGGGGTTGCCCATGCTGTCGACCGGACGCGCACCGGCGCCGGCGACGATCGCGTGCTGGATGTCGGTGCCGCCGAGGACCGCGGCGACCGTCGGGTCGTCCTGCACCGCGTCGCCGGTGATGCCGAGCGGAGCCTTCTCGAGCAGCTGCGCGATCATCGTCGCGAGCATCTCGACGTGGCCCATCTCCTCCGCGCCGATGCCGAACACCATGTCGCGGTACTTGCCCGGGATGTGCATGTTCCACGCCTGGAACTGGTACTGCATCGCGACGGAGATCTCGCCGTACTGACCTCCGAGCACCTCCTGGAGCTTGCGGGCGTAGACCGCGTCGGGCTTGTCGGGGGTGGACTTGAACTGGAGCTCTTGCTTGTGGAAGTACAAATCGTTCTCCTGTTTCTGTGTCGGTTCTGGTGGGCGGTCAGAGGATCGGCGTACCGCCGGTGACGGCGATCCGCGCACCGGAGACGTAGCTGCCGTCGTCGCTCGCGAGCAGGACGTACACCGGGGCCAGCTCCGCCGGCTGTCCGGCGCGACCGAGGGGCGTCTGCTTGCCGAACTGCTCGACCTGCTCGGGCGGCATGGTCGCCGGGATGAGCGGCGTCCAGATCGGACCCGGGGCGACGCTGTTCACGCGGATGCCGCGCTCCCCGACGAGCTGCGCGAGCGCGGCCGAGAAGTTCGCGATGCCGGCCTTCGTCACGTCGTACGGCAGGAGCGTCGGCACCGGGTTGTCGGAGTTCACCGAACTGGACCCGATGATCGAGGCACCCGCGGTCATGTGCGGGAGTGCCGCCTTCACGAGGTGGAAGTACGCGCTGAGGTTCGTCGCGAGGGTGTGGTCCCACTCCTCGTCGGAGATCTCCTCGAGCGTCTCGTGGGTCATCTGGTACGCCGCGTTGTTGACGAGCACGTCGATGCCGCCGAGTTCGGACACCGCGGTCTCGATGATGCTCCGGCAGTACGCCGGGTCGCTCACGTCGCCGGGGAACAGCACGGCCTTCCGGCCCGCTTCCTCGATCCAGTGCTTGGTCTCCTGCGCGTCCTCTTCCTCCTCGGGGAGGTAGGAGATGAGGACGTCCGCTCCTTCACGGGCGTAGGCGATGGCGACCGCCTTGCCGATGCCGCTGTCCCCGCCGGTGATGACGGCGCGCTTGCCCGTGAGCTTGCCCGAGCCGGTGTAGCTCGTCTCGCCGTGGTCCGGCTTCGGCGTCATCGCCTGCTCGGAACCCGGAGGTTGCTGCTGCTGGTCGCTCATGTCGCTCCCTCGTGACGGATGTGGTTCGTCGTACGAGGGCGATGGTCGGCCGGGCTCGCTGTGTGCCCGTCAAGGGTGTTCAGATCACGCGGCCGGGGCAGCGGTCAGTACAGCGTGGAGATCCCCCGCGCGTCCCCCGCGCCGAGGGTGCGCTGTGCGACGTCGCACGTCGTCGCCGACGACTTCATGACCTGGCCGGTCGCCTGGTCCACGTGCCCCAGGCCGTACGCGTGCCCCCACTCGTGGGTGGCGACACCGCGGAAGTCGTACCGGTTGCCGGAGCAGGTCGCGGTGGAGGCCCAGAGGTACCGGGTCGAGTACCGCTGGTCCATCTCGACCGCGACACCGGACCGGGACCAGACGCAGGTGACGCCGAGGGTTCCGGTCGGGAGCGCGCCCCACCCGGTGACGCTGTAGCGGTTCGCCGCACCGCAGCCACCCTGGTCCGTGAGCGCCGGTGCCTGCTTCGCCGTCCCGAGGTACTGCTCGGCCGCCGTCGAGGTCACGGTCCGCCCGCACGAGGTGATCGACCCCGTCCACGCGTCGGCACCAGCCCGGAGCGCCGACACGTTCGACGCCTTCGCGTTCGCGGGGTTGTACCGCCACTCGATCGCCCCGGCCCAATGGTGCCCGGTGAGCGAGTACGCAGTGCTGCCACAGCTCGCCGTGGCACCCGCACCCGTGGTCACCGCACCCGGCGCGGCCACCGTCGCGCCCAGCACCCGACGCTGCAGTGAGGCGCGTTCACGGGTCACGGCGGCCGGCGAACCCGACCAGGCCCCCTCGGTCCGCACCGCGACGCCGGCGGCGCCCGCGTTCGCGACGACCAGGTCGCCGGGGTCCTCGGCGCCCGCGACGACCACCGGGGCGACGGTCAGGGTCGTGCCCGGCGCGGGGACGACCACCGTCCGGCCGTCCGGCAGCGCGAGCGTGGTGCCCGGGTCGACCGTGCACCCGGTCGACAGGTCGGCCGTCGACAGCATCGCGCCGGAACACACCGCCGCCGCATCCGCCGCACTGGCCGGTACCGCGGCGAACCCGGTCATGGTGATCGCCAGTGTGGCCACGATCGCGGCCGTCGTCGTCCGACGCATGCTGCTGCCCCTCGTCCCGCGCCGGCACCCCTGATCGACACCCGCGACCCCGACAGTGTGCGGAACGGGCACGAACCAGGTCAACCACCCCTGCGGGGGACGGCGGCACCGTCCGCGCATCCGCAGGACGGACGTGCGGCGGCGGTCGGACGCGGCGGGGCCTCCCGTCCGTACCGGCCTCCCGTCCGTCCGCGGGCACCGCGGCGTAGCGTCACGCTCGTGGACCTCCAACTGCAGGACCGGGTCGCCCTCGTCGTCGGCGGCGCCGGGTACATCGGATCAGCCGTCGCCGACCGTCTCCGTCGTGAGGGTGCGACGGTGGTCGTCGCCTCGCGCACCGCGACGGACGGCGTGACGGTGGACACCACGGACCAGACCTCCGTCGACACCGCCGTCGCCACGGTGTTCGAGCAGCACGGCCGCATCGACGTCCTCGTCGTGACGGCGGCACCGGCCGCCGGCACCCTCGACCCGGAGCGACGCTCGGACCCCGACCAGGTGGCGTCCGCGATCGACGGCAAGGCCCTCGGCTTCCTCCGCGTCGCGAACGCCGTCCTGCCCCTGCAGCGGGCCGCGGGCTTCGGCCGGGTCGTCGTCGTCAGCGGACAGAACGCCTACCTGACCGGCAACATCACGACCTCGCTCCGGAACGCCGCGACGAACGTCATCGCGAAGAACCTGGCCGACGAGCTCGCCGGCACCGGCGTCACGGTGAACGTCGTCAACCCCGGCGCGGTCACCGACACCCCGAGCGCGGAGGTCCGGCCGGGTGCCGGTGGTGCGTCCAGCCCGCAGCAGATCGCGGACCTCGTCGCCTTCCTGTCGTCCCCGCTGTCGGTCGTCTCCGGGGAGTCGATCTCCGTGGCGCACCGTGTCCTCGGGAGCGCCACGGTCTGACCAGGGCTCGCGCGTCCTCGGACCCTGCCGCGGGCTCGCCCGTCCATCGCGATGCGGGAGACTCGTCGTGCAGCGACGTGCTGCCGTCCCGGAAGCAGAGGAACTGACGATGTCCTCGAACTCCCAGGACGGGACACCCGCCCCGTACGGAGACCGTCGTCCAGCGGCGACCGACGGCGGTCGAGCCGCGCCGTGGCGTGGCCGCGCCCTGGGCTTGCTCGTCGTCGCCCTGGCGTCGTTCCTCGGCGCGGCCGTCGCCCTGGTGGTCATGGTGGTCCGGGTCTGGACCACACTCGCCCAGGACACCGGCGTCGACATCGCCACCGGCCTCGTCGTGATCGTGTTCCTGGCGCTGGTCCTCTCGGGCTGCGCCATGACGAGCGCGGCTCTCGCCGAGCGGCGGCGCTGAAGCCGGCCTGACGAGCTGAAGCCGGCCTGACGAAGCTGAGCGACCGGCCCGATGAGGCTGGCGGGAACGACGAAGGCCCCGGTCTCCCGACCGGGGCCTTCATCGTGCTGCTCTCCATCGGAGAGCCCTGGTGCGCGAGGGGGGACTTGAACCCCCACGCCGTTTCCAGCACACGGACCTGAACCGTGCGCGTCTACCAATTCCGCCACTCGCGCCAGCGACGAGAACACTACCACGCACAGACGGCCCCCGGAGCCAACCACTACCATGCAGTGGTCAGCGACCGAGAACGTGGAGACCATGGGCCTACTGGACAACTTCGAGCGAGGGTTGGAGCGCGCCGTCAACGGTGCATTCGCCAAGACCTTCCGCTCCGGTGTGCAGCCGGTCGAGATCGCTGCGGCCCTCCGACGCGAGCTCGACACCAAGGCGGCCGTCGTCTCGCGCGAGCGCATCCTCGTGCCGAACGAGTTCACGGTGCGCCTGGCTCCGCCGGACCACACGCGCATGAACGACGTCGGACGTCCCCTGATCGACGAGCTCACGCAGCGGGTGCAGCAGCACGCCGTCGCACAGAACTACTCGTTCTCCGGTCCGGTCACGATCCGCCTCCAGCAGGACGGCACGCTGTCGACGGGGATCCTCGAGATCGACTCCACCACGGTGCAGCGCGACGTCGCGTGGGTGGCCGTCCTGGACATCGGCTCCCAGCGGCACCGACTGCACCGCGGACGCACGGTCATCGGGCGCGGCACGGACGCCGACATCACGGTCGCCGACACCGGGACCAGCCGGAAGCACGTCGAGGTGCTGTGGGACGGCAAGCACGCGCAGGTCAACGACCTCGGCTCGACGAACGGGTCGAAGCTGAACGGCGAACGCTTCCAGCAGGCGATCCTCGAGCCGGACTCCACCATCGAGATCGGTCGTACCCGTATGGTGTTCCGGGTGATCCCGGAGAACGACGGAGGTGCGCGATGACCACAGGCCTGACCCTGCTCGTGCTGCGCTTCGCGTTCCTCGCGGTGCTGTGGCTGTTCGTCTTCGTGATCGTCTTCGCGCTCCGGAGCGACCTCTTCGGCCAGCGCGTGCGCGCGATCCCCACCGACCCGAAGGCCGGCCCCTCCGGGCCGACCACGCCGCCGGTTCCCGCCGGGACCGGTGCTGCCGCCGCCCGGAACAGCTCCTCCGCCAGCGCGTTCACCGAGCTGATCGGTCAGACAGGAGGCCCGGCCGCCCCCGCCGCGTCCGTCGCCACCCGCCTCGTCATCACCGAGGGCGCACGCGAGGGCATGGAGATGCCGCTCGGCGGCGGTCCGATCACGATCGGCCGCTCGAGCGAGAGCAACGTCGTGATCCGCGACGACTACACGTCGACCAACCACGCCCGGCTCGACCTGCAGGGCGGGGCATGGGTCCTCACCGACCTCGGATCGACCAACGGCACCTTCGTCAACGGACAGAAGGTCACTGCCCCCACCACCGTCGCGGAACGCACCCCGATCACCATCGGGACGACGACGTTCGAGCTGCGGCGGTAGGCCCGGATGCCGGCTCGCACGCTGAGCGCCGCTGTGTCCCACGTGGGGCGCATCCGCGCGAACAACCAGGACTCCGGTTACGCCGGGCAGCACCTGTTCGCGGTGGCCGACGGCATGGGCGGGCACGCCGGCGGTGACGTGGCATCGGCGATCGCGATCCGTCGCATCCGCGAGGTCGACCGCGAGTTCACGTCCGCGCACGACGCCGAGTTCGCCCTGCAGTCCGCCCTGATCGCCGCGAACCAGCTCATCACCGAGACCGTGTTCGAGCACCAGGAGCTCACCGGCATGGGCACCACGGTGAGCGCCATGATCCGCGTCGGCGACCAGCTCGCGATCGCGCACATCGGCGACTCGCGGATCTACCGCTGGCGCGACGGCGAACTGCAGCAGATCACGTCCGACCACACCTTCGTGCAGCGGCTCGTCGACAGCGGCCGGATCACGCCCGAGGAAGCCGCCGTGCACCCCCGGCGCTCCGTGCTGATGCGCGTCCTCGGCGACGTCGACGCGGCGCCCGAGGTCGACACGGCGGTCATGGACATCCGCCCCGGCGACCGCTGGCTGCTCTGTTCCGACGGCCTGTCCTCGTACCTGGCCGAGGAGCGCATCCGGCACGCCCTCGCGTCCTCGATGGACGCGAACCAGGTGACGCAGCGCCTCGTCAAGGAGACGCTCGACCACGGCGCGCCCGACAACGTCACCGTCGTCGTGCTCGACGTCACCGACTCCGAGCCCGGCGAGGACGACGACGCGGCCACCACCGTCGGGTCCGCCGCGGCCCCGCTGACGTTCGAGGCGCCCACCGGCCGGAAGCCGATCCGCCTCCCCACGATCCTGCTGCACCCGCTCAAGGTCTCCACCGCCCCGGAGGACTCGCACTTCGAGCCCGAGTCGGACCAGTACTTCGCCGAGCTCATCGCCGAGGACCGACGTCGCCGCATCCGCCGTCGCATCTCGTGGTCGGTCGCGCTCGTCGTGGCGGTCCTGGTCCTCGTCGGAGCGGTGTTCATCGGCTACCGCATCGTGCAGGACCACTACTACGTGGGCACCGACGGCGGCTCGGTCGCGATCTACAAGGGCGTGCAGCAGACCATCGGGCCGGTGTCCCTGTCCGAGGTCTACGAGGACACCGACATCGCGATCGCCGAACTCCCCGACTTCACGCGCGACAACGTCCGCTCCACGATCAACGCGACGTCCCTCGACGACGCCCGCGAGATCGTCGAGCGACTGCGCACCGCGGCCGAGACCGGCCAGGACCAGAGCGGCACCGGCGGCTCCGGCGACCGTCCGTCGTCCTCACCTTCGGCCAGCCCGTCGTCGACGCGCAGCCCGTCGCCGTCCCCCTCCCCGTCCAGGAGCGCACGATGAGCGCCACGACCGCACCGTCGCTGACCCAGGCGATCACGATCAAGCTCCGCGAGCCCGCGCGCGCCCGGAACCTCGAACTCGTGCTGCTCGTCATCGCGTGCGGCATCTGCGCCGGCGCGATGGTCCTGGTGCAGCTCGGCACGAAGGGCAGGGTCTTCGACACGTCGGTGTTGTGGACCGGTGCGGCGATCCTCGGGCTCGCCCTCGTGATGCACGTCGTGCTCCGGGTCGTCGCGAAGAACGCCGACCCCTTCGTCCTGCCGGTCGCACTCGTGCTCAACGGCATCGGGATCGCCGAGATCTACCGGATCGACATCCACAACGGCGACACCGGGTGGGACGCGATCGGTGTCAAGCAGATCGTCTGGACCCTGCTCGCCATGGTGCTCGCCATCGCGACGCTGCTGCTCGTCCGAAACCACCGGTTCCTGCAGCGCTACCGCTACATCTTCATGCTGCTCACCATCGCGCTGCTCCTGCTGCCGATGCTGCCCGGGATCGGCACGAACATCGGCGGGGCCCGCGTCTGGATCCAGATAGGACCGTTCTCGTTCCAGCCCGGCGAGCTCGCGAAGATCACGATGGCCCTGTTCTTCGCCGGTTACCTGGTGACCGCGCGGGACAGCCTGTCGATCGTCGGCAAGAAGTTCCTCGGGATGACCTTCCCGCGGGCCCGTGACCTCGGCCCGATCCTCATCGTCTGGGGCGCCGCCATGAGCGTGCTGGTGTTCCAGCGCGACCTCGGCACGGCGCTGCTCTACTTCGGCCTGTTCCTCGTGATGATCTACGTCGCGACGGCTCGCCTCGGCTGGGTCGTCATCGGGCTCGGGCTGTTCATCGGCGGTGCCCTCGCAGCGGCGAGCGCCCTCGTGTACGTGCAGGGCCGGTTCGAGCAGTGGCTCGACCCGTTCGACCAGCAGATCTTCCTGCGGCAGACCCAGGGCAGCTACCAGCTCGTGCAGGGGCTCTTCGGCTTCGCGAACGGCGGCATCACGGGCACCGGCCTCGGCCAGGGCCGCCCGTACATCACGCCGGTCGCCAACGCCGACTACATCATCGCCTCCCTCGGCGAGGAGCTCGGGCTCATCGGGGTCTTCGCGATCCTCGGGCTCTTCGTGGTCCTCGTCTCCCGCGGCATCCGCGTCGGGTTCATGGCGCAGGACGACTTCGGCAAGCTGCTCGGGATCGGCTTCGGGTTCACGATCGCCCTGCAGGTCTTCGTGGTCGTCGGCGGCATCACCCGGATCATCCCGGTCACCGGCCTCACGACGCCGTTCATGGCGGCCGGTGGTTCGTCCCTCGTGGCGAACTGGATCATCGCGGCGATGCTGCTGCGGCTGACCGACTCCATCCCCGCCGAGCAGCGCATCCAGCAGGGTGCGGTCGCCGAGCGGGGCGACACCGGCCGCCGCCGACCCAGGAAGGAGCGCCGATGAACCGCCAACTCCGCGGCGTCTCGACCGTGATCGTGCTCATGTTCGTGGCCCTGTTCGTGTCGACGACGTCGATCCAGTTCTTCTCGGCGGACTCGCTCCGTGCGGACTCCAGGAACTCTCGAACCATCCTGGACAGTTACTCGACCAAGCGTGGTGCGATCCTGGTCGACGGCAAGCCCATCGCGCAGTCCACCGCGGTCGACGACCAGTACCAGTACCAGCGCGAGTACACCGACGGGGAGCTCTACTCCGCTGTCACCGGGCACTTCACGATCGGCCAGGGCAACACCGGCATCGAGAGCGCCGAGAACGCCGTCCTGTCGGGCAACTCCGACGAGTCCTTCTTCCAGAACCTCAACGCGATCCTGACCGGCCAGGACGTCCGGGGCGACAACGTCAACCTGACGATCGACCCGGACGTGCAGCAGGCCGCGTACGACGCCCTCGGCGCGAACACCGGCGCGGTCGTCGCGATCCAGCCGAAGACCGGCAAGATCCTCGCGATGGTGTCGAAGCCCGGGTACGACCCGAACACGCTGACCTCGCACGACACCGACGAGGTGATCGCGCGGTACCAGGCACTCGAGGCCGACGCGTCCAAGCCGCTGCAGAACCGTGCGATCGCCGGTGACCTGTACACCCCCGGGTCGGTCTTCAAGCTCGTCGTGGCCTCGGCCGCGCTGGCGAGCGGGGACTTCACCCTCGACTCGACGCTGCCGAACCCGTCGACCCTGACGCTCCCGGGCACGAGCTCGCGGATCAACAACGCCGAGGGTGGCAGCTGTGGTGGTGGCGACGAGGTGAAGCTGCGCGTCGCGATCCAGTACTCGTGCAACATCCCCTTCGCGGAACTCGGTCAGAAGCTCGGGTACGACACGATCAAGAAGACCGCCGACGCCTACGGGTTCGGCGACGTCATCGACATCCCGACCTCGGCCACACCGAGCCAGTACCCGGAGCCGGAGTCCACCGCGCAGCTGATGCTCAGCGCGTTCGGCCAGGCCAACGACCGGGTGACCCCGCTGCAGATGGCGATGGTGGCCTCCGGGATCGCGAACGGCGGTCGGGTGATGAAGCCGTCGCTCATCGAGTCGATCGAGACGAGCGACCTGAAGACCGTCGAGTCGTTCACCCCCCAGCAGTTCAGCGCTCCCCTGTCGTCCGGCCAGGCGGCCGACCTCACCGAGGCGATGCAGAGCGTCGTCGCCGCCGGGACGGGAACGAATGCGAAGATCGACGGAGTCGACGTCGCGGGCAAGACCGGCACCGCCGAGGGCGGCACGGGTGACCCGTACACACTCTGGTTCACGGGCTTCGCCCCGGCGAAGGACCCCGAGGTCGCGGTCGCCGTGGTCGTCGGGAACGGCGGCGGGCTCGGGCAGTCCGGGGTCGGCAACACGGTCGCGGCTCCCGTCGCGAAGAAAGTCATGGAGGCGGTGCTGAACAAATGAGACCCACCAGCGGACTCACCTTCGGTGGGCGGTACCAGCTCTCGTCCCGCGTCGCCATCGGCGGCATGGGAGAGGTGTGGCAGGCGACCGACCTGGTCATCGGTCGCACCGTCGCCCTGAAGATCCTCAAGGACGAGTACCTCGGCGACCCCGGGTTCCTCGAGCGGTTCCGCGCGGAGGCCCGGCACGCCGCACTCGTCAACCACGAGGGCATCGCCAACGTCTTCGACTACGGCGAGGAGGACGGCAGCGCCTACCTCGTGATGGAGCTCGTCCCGGGCGAGGCGCTCTCCACGATGATCGAGCGGGAGCACACCCTCCCGGTGGACAAGGTCCTCGACATCGTCGCGCAGACGGCGAACGCGCTGCAGGCCGCGCACGCGGTCGGACTGGTGCACCGCGACATCAAGCCGGGGAACCTGCTCATCACCCCGGACGGCCGCGTGAAGATCACCGACTTCGGGATCGCCCGCATCGCGGACCAGGTCCCGCTGACGGCCACGGGCCAGGTCATGGGCACGGTCCAGTACCTCTCGCCCGAGCAGGCGAGCGGTCACCCCGCCTCCCCCTCGACGGACATCTACTCCCTCGGCATCGTCGCGTACGAGTGCCTGGCCGGACGCCGGCCCTTCACGGGCGAGTCGCAGGTCGCGATCGCGATGGCGCACATCAACGAGCAGCCGCCGGCGCTCCCGGGCACGGTCCCGGAGCCGGTGGCGGCGCTCGTGATGTCCTGCATCGCGAAGAAGCCCGCCGACCGTCCGGCCACGGCCGCGAACCTCGCGCGGGCCGCCCAGGCCCTCCGTCGCGGTGACGTCGCCGCGGCGACCGTGGCCGTGCCCGCCCTCGCCGGCGCCGGGACCGTCGCCTTCAACCCGCCCGCCGGGAACGACGACGCCACGGCCCTGATCGGCACCCAGCCGAACACGCCCGTGGTCGGCGGCGCCCCTCTGACGCCCGTCGGGCCGGAGGACGAGGACGCCGAGCGGAAGAGCCGCGCCTGGATCTGGTGGGTCATCGCGGCCGTGGTCGTCGCGGCACTCGTCATCGGCGGTGTCGTGTTCGCGAACCGGGACCAGGACGCCGGTCCCGATCCCGACCCGACCCCGTCGTCGGCGCCCAGCCGGACGAGGACACCCAGTCCGGAACCGACCACGGCACCCCAGCCGACCGTGGTGCGGACGACGATCAACCCCGGCGACTACGTCGGACGTCCGACCGCCGAGGTCCGCTCGGAGCTCCAGGGGCTCGGCTTCGACGTGCAGGTGCAGGACGGCGACCCGGCCGCCGCCGCCGAGCAGGCGAACACCGTGCAGTCGATCAGCCCCACCGGGAGCCTCGCCGAGGGCGCGCTCGTGACCCTGCGGGAGTACACCGCACCGCCGTCGGTCAACAAGCCGAACACGCCGAGCGCGGGCGCTGTCTCGGCCACCGGCGCCGTGACGTTCAGCTGGTCCACCGCGACCTGCCCGACCGGGTACACCGTCTCGAAGTACTCCTGGACGGTCTCGGGCGGCAAGGACGGGTCCGGCGCGACGAGCGGCGACACGTCGGAGACGTCCGTCGACATCCAGGCCGACCAGCCCGGCAACGACGTGACGCTGTCGTACACGGTCACCTGCGGCAACCTCGCCGCGTCCAGCAGCTCGGACCCGGCGACCGCCACGTGGGTGCAGCCGCAGGAGCCGACCGACGCGCCGACGCCGACGGAGACGCCGCAGGACTGACGCGACGGAAGAGCCGTTCCGAGGCCCCGACACGATCCGTGTCGGGGCCTCGCCACGTTCCGGTAACGGTTGACTCCGGGGGGCCGCCGGCCAGGGTCTCACCAGAAACCCCTGCCGTACACTTGCCCGGACGGACATTCGGAGGAGTACGTGCCAGAAGGTGTGACCGCGGGGATCACGCTCCTCGCCAACCGCTACGAGATCGGTGAGGTCATCGGTCGAGGGGGCATGGCCACCGTCCACGTCGGGACCGACACTCGACTGGGTCGGCGGGTCGCCGTGAAGTTGCTCAAGCCGAGCCTCGCCAACGACCCCGCCTTCCGCACGCGGTTCCGGCAGGAGGCCCAGGCGGCTGCCCGCATGGCGCACCCCACCATCGTCCGCGTCTACGACGCCGGCGAGGAGACCGTCCGCGAGTCCACGGGCTCGGAGGTGCAGGTCCCCTTCATCGTCATGGAGTTCGTCGAGGGGCGTCCGCTCAGCGAGATCGTGGCCGAGGGTCCGGTCGTGCAGGAGGAAGCGGCCCGCATCGTCGAGGGCATCCTGACCGCCCTCGAGTTCTCGCACCGGGCCGGCGTCGTCCACCGGGACATCAAGCCCGCGAACGTGATGATCACCCACTCCGGCCAGGTGAAGGTGATGGACTTCGGCATCGCCCGCGCCATCACGGACACGTCGGCCACGGTGGCGCAGACCACGTCGATCCTCGGCACCGCGTCGTACTTCTCACCGGAACAAGCGCGCGGCGAGCTCGTCGACGCCCGGACGGACCTCTACTCGACCGGCATCGTGCTGTTCGAGCTCTTGACCGGCCGGCCGCCGTTCCTCGGGGCCTCACCGGTCGCGGTCGCGTACCAGCACGTCAGCGAGCAGCCGGTCGCGCCGTCGACCATCACGACCACCGTGTCACCGGCGCTCGATGCCGTCACACTGCACGCCCTCGTGAAGGACCGCACCCGACGCTTCCAGAACGCGGCGGAGTTCCGTCGCGACCTGCAGCAGGCGGCCGCTGGTCACGTGCCCACCTCGTCGAAGAAGCTCGCCGCGGCCGCTGCCGACGACGCCTCCCTGCTGTTCGGGGTCAACCCGCGAGCGGCGGCCACCGCCGACGTGGCGTTCCGTGAGCTCGACGAGACGCAGGAACGGCCGCCCCAGCGCACCCAGAACCGCCCGCCGGTGGCGTGGATCTGGCTCGGCATCCTCCTGACGATCGCCGTCATCGCAGCGGTCGCGTACTTCGTCGTGAACCTCGAGCCGGGCAAGCCCCCGGTCAGCTCCTCGATCAAGGTGCCGTCCGTCGCCGGGCAGACCTACAAGGACGCGCGCCAACGACTCCTCACGCGCGGGTTGACACCGGTGGGTGTCGGGGAGTCCTCCGACGACGTCCCCAAGAACGACGTCATCCGGTCGGAGCCCGGATCGGGGACGTCGGTCGCCCGCAAGCAGGAGGTCCGCGTCGTGTACTCGACCGGCCCCGAGGAGGTCACCGTTCCGGACGTCGGCTCGGCCGCGCAGGACGCCGCGACGGAGCAGCTCGAGGACGCCGGGTTCGTGGTCGGTGCCGTCACCTCCGACTACTCGGCCACGATCCCCGAAGGCACCGTCATGAGCACGGACCCGGCTTCCGGCGGCACGCTCCCGAAGGGCTCGGTCATCGACCTGGTCGTGTCGAACGGCAAGGTCCAGCTCCCCGACGTGACCCAGCAGCCGTTCACCACGGCCGACTCGACCCTGCGCGGCCTCGGCCTCACGGTGCAGGGGTCGCCCACGAACGTCTGCGCGGGCAACACCGTCACGCAGCAGAGCGTCCCGCGCGGCGACGTCCCACAGGGCAGCACGGTCGTCCTGACGTACTGCGCGGCGTCCGTCCAGCCCACCCGTCGGCCGGACGTACCCGCGGCACCGTCGGGCGGCGACGACGGTGGGAACGGCGCCGGGTTCCAGGGCGACGACGACGGGGACGACTGACCGCCCGGTCTGACTAGCGGCCCGTGATCAGCGGTCCGAGCCCGGCTGCACGCTCCGCTGCGCCGCCGAGGCCGGTCGTCTCGAGCCAGTTGCCCACCATGCGGTAGCCGCCCTCGGTGAGCACCGACTCCGGGTGGAACTGCACGCCGTACACCGGGGCGCCGCGGTGTTGCACGCCCATGATGACGCCGCCGGCGGTCCGTGCCGTCACGGTCAACTCGTCCGGGACGGTGCCGTCGACGATGGCCAGCGAGTGGTACCGGGTCGCGGTGAAGGGGTGCGGGACACCCGAGAACAGCAGACTGTCGTCGTGGTCCACCTGCGAGGTCTTGCCGTGCATGAGCTCCTCGGCGTGGGTGACGGTCGCTCCGAGCGCCTCCGCGATGGCCTGGTGCCCGAGGCACACGCCGAGCAGGGGCTTGTCGGCGGCGATGGCCGCACGGACGGTCGGGATCGAGACGCCCGCGTCCGCCGGGGTGCCGGGGCCGGGCGACAGCAGGACGCCGTCGTACTCGGCGATCCGGTCCGCGATCTCGTCCTCCGGGAAGGCGTCGTTGCGCACCACGTCGGTGTCGGCACCGAGCTGCTGGACGTAGCCGTTGAGGGTGTACACGAAGCTGTCGTAGTTGTCGACGACGAGGATCTTGGTCATGGGCCGTTCACCGTACTCGTGGGGGATGTGAGCAGCCTCCGTCGGCCCGCGCTCACGCCTGGTGACGGTAGGATACCGGCCATGGCCATGGACAAGGACCGCACCAAGCCCGCCCGGACGACCCGAGCCGACTCGGTGGACACCGCGGGGGACCAGCCCAACCCCGTGTGGTTCAAGCCGGTCATGTTCGGCTTCATGCTCGTCGGCCTCGCGTGGGTGATCGTCTTCTACGTCTCCGGCGGCACGCTCCCGGTCCCGACGCTGAACTCCTGGAACATCCTCATCGGCTTCGGCATCATGTTCGTCGGCTTCCTGATGACCACGCGGTGGCGCTGAGCGCCACTGCCCGATCGACGCCCGTCGCACCCGCTGGTGCGGCGGGCGTCGTCGTTTCTCCACAAGCTCGTCGCTCTTCACGCGCCGGACGGGAGGCTCGGCAGTGCTTCTCCACAGATCAGCCGGTTCTCCACACATCGCTCCACACCCCCGTCAGGGAGTTGTCCACAGCCTCTTCCACAGTGGGGATAATCACACCGCTGTAACTCACTGGTTTGTCCACACCTGTGGAGAAGTCCTGCGGATGGTGTGGACAACCGCGGCATCCCGTCCCTCCGCAGAAGTGCGCCGGGCAGGACCGCCGGCAGCGAACGTGAGAACGCCCCGTCGCCGAGGCGACGGGGCGTTCTCCAAATGGTGCCGAGCTGTGTCAGGCGGAGGTGAGTGCGTACCCGACGAAGCAGAGCGCGATGGCGACCACGGCCTCCAGGCCGAGCAGGGTGGCCTGCAGCCCACGCTGGCGCACGTTCCGCGTCCGCGCGAAGACGAACCCGGTGACGAAGCCCGCCAGGACGCCGCCGACGTGCGCCTGCCAGGAGATGTTGGTCCCGGGCAGGAACCCGATCACCAGGTTCAGGCCGATGATCACGAGCAACTGGACCGCGTTGTTGCCCAGGCTGCGCTGCAGGACGAAGAACGCCGCGAACAGACCGAAGACGGCGCCCGACGCGCCCACCACCCACGTGCCGGGAGCCAGGAACGTCACGAGCATCGACCCGGCGATCCCGGAGATGACGTACAGCGCCAGGAACCGCCACGTGCCGAGCATGTTCTCGAGCATCCGTCCGAAGATGAACAGCGCCCACATGTTGAACAGGATGTGGAAGACACCCGAGTGCACGAACAGCACAGTGACGATGCGCCACGGCTGCGTCGGCAGGAGCGCCGAGTTGTACGCGAGCCACTGCGCCAGGAAGCCCCCGGACAGCCGGTCGAGCAACCAGACGACCACCGAGACGGCGATCAGGACGACCGTCGCCTTCTGGTCGAGCATCGCGAAGCGGCGCCGCGCGACGGTCAGGCTGCTCGGGCCGGAAGCCCGACGGTTCTCCGTGAACTTCGCCCGCTGCTCACGGACGCACTCGGGGCAGTGCACCCCGACCGCCGCCGGCGTCTGGCACTCCGGGCAGATGGTCCGCCCGCAGCGCTGGCAGAGCACGAAGCTCTGCCGATCGGGATGCCGGTAGCAGGTGTTCGACGACGCCGAGGTGGGATCGGTCACTCGGGTCAGACGTCCTCGACGTCGATGCTCTGGATGACGACGTCCTCGACCGGCTTGTCGCGGCCGTCCGTCTGGACGCCCTCGATCGTGTCGACGACCGCGCGGGACTCGTCGTCCGCGACCTCGCCGAAGATGGTGTGCTTGCCCTGGAGCCAGGGGGTCGCCACCGTGGTGATGAAGAACTGCGAACCGTTGGTGCCTCGGCCGCCCTGGATGCCGGCGTTCGCCATGGCGAAGATGTACGGGTTCTGGAACGTGAGCTCCGGGGAGATCTCGTCGTCGAAGCGGTACCCGGGCCCGCCGATGCCCTGGCCGAGCGGATCGCCGCCCTGGATCATGAAGTCCTTGATGATGCGGTGGAAGACGACACCGTCGTAGAGCTTGTCGGTCGACACCTTGCCGGTGCCGGGGTGCGTCCACTCCTGCGTACCGGTCGCGAGACCGACGAAGTTCTGGACGGTCTTCGGAGCGTGGTTACCGAAGAGGTTGACGCGGATGTCGCCCTTGTTGGTGTGGATCGTTGCGACAGCGGTGTGCAGAGACATGACCCGATTCTCGCATGTGCCGCTGGATGTGCACGGGACGCACAGCCGGTGATCTGTGACCTGTCAGGCGTCCTGGTGGCAGGATGGGTGGCACGTCGACCCATGGAGGTACCGAATGTCGATCGAGATCCCGCGCAAGCGTCGGAAGCAGATCAAGAAGCTCAAGGGCAAGACCGCCACGCTCCTCGGTGAGCAGCGGAAGGTCCTGGAGCACGCGAACGCGATCCTGGCCGAAGCCCGTGGCCACGCCGCAGATGCTGCCCGGAAGGACCTCGCTCCCCGCGTCCAGAACGCCATCGACAACGGGATCCGTCCCGCGGTGGCCTCCGGTGTGCACGCCGCGACCTCTGCAGCGCAGAGTGCCTCGCACCGGTTCCAGTCGGAGGTCGTGCCCGGCCTCATCTCGACCGCGGGCTCCGTGCTCAGCGTCGGCGACCTGGCGAAGGACCCGCGCGTGCAGAAGATCGTGCAGGAAGCACAGAAGCGCGGCGGGAAGTTCCTCAAGCAGGCTCCCGTTCCGGAGAAGAAGGGCATCGGGTTCGGTGGGGTCGCCCTCATCGTCGTCGGTGTCGTCGCGGTCGCGGGCGCTGCCTACGCCGCGTACCAGACGCTCCGTGCGGACGACGACCTCTGGGTCGCCGACGACGCGGACAACGCGGGCAAGCCCGCCGCCTGACCTCCTGGTTCGTTCGAAGGGCCCCGGCACTGCGCCGGGGCCCTTCGTCGTTCCCGGAGGCCCGGGTCGGGCTCCGCGCCGACCCGAGCCAGCCCCGAGGTCGCACAACACGCCGCCGCCTCAACGTCTAGGTTCCACAATTCGCGCATCCGGAGCGCCGAGAGCAGCACATCCTGGAACCTCGACGGACAGCGCGCGGCACGGCACGACGCGCCGCAGGAGCGGCGGCGCGGACCGGCACGACGGCCGACCGCGGCAGAGCGCGGAACGAGGAACGAGGAACGAGGAACAGAGCTCACGCAGAGAGAGTGGAGCCTAGGAGATTCGAACTCCTGACATCTGCCTTGCAAAGGCAGCGCTCTACCAACTGAGCTAAGGCCCCGGAGCGACCGGACCGGTCGCGACGTCGAGACTTCCGACGCGGGAGTTGAGTTGTGGTGGGGCTACAAGGACTTGAACCTTGGACCTCTTCGTTATCAGCGAAGCGCTCTAACCGCCTGAGCTATAGCCCCTCAGACCGGATGAAAGCCTACCCCACGATCGCGCTGGAGCGAAATCGAGGCGATGGGCGCCACCCGGACCGGATCAGTTGTTGGTGAAGCCCACGAGCACGCCGCCCGTGATCCGCACGCTGAGGTTGTACAAGACGCTGACGATCGCGCCGAGCACGGTCCCGACCACGACGTTGAGGATGCCGACGACGATCGAGAAGCCGAGGACCTGGCCCAGCGAGAACTGGTCCATGATCGAGTAGCTGTTCTGCCCCGTGACGTCTTTCAGCAGGCTGTCGATCTGCTCGAACACCCCGGTCTGGTTCAGGATGATCCACACCAGCGCCGTGGCCACGACGATCACGATCGAGCCGGCCAGGGCGATGAGGAAGGAGAGCTTCACCATCGACCAGAAGTCGACGTAGACCAGACGGAGTCGCACCTGACGAGTGCCGACGGGCCGCTTCGCCTTCCGCTGGAGCTTCTCGGCGACACTACTCATTGCTTGACTCGTCCTCTCCGGCCTCGGCAGGCTCGGCGTCGGTGGGCAGTGCGTCCGCGGAGACTTCCTCCACGAGCTCTGCGTCGGCGGCGTCGGCGACCGCGTCGTCCGGGCTGACGGTCTCGACCGGGCCGGCGGGCTCGATCTCGGCGTCCTCCTGGTCGTCCAGGTTCCGCTCACTGTTCCGGGCCACGGCGATGATCCGGTCGTTCTCCGCGAACCTCGCGAAGACGACCCCCATCGTGTCGCGTCCCTTGGCGGGGACCTCGGCCACGGCAGACCTTACCACCTTGCCCGATTGCAGCACGACGAGCACCTCGTCGTCAGCACCGACAATGAGCGCACCGACCAGGTCGCCGCGATCGGCGGCCAGACGGGCGACCTTGATGCCGAGTCCGCCGCGTCCCTGGATGCGGTACTGGTCGACGGACGTGCGCTTGGCGTAGCCGCCCTCGGTCATCACCCAGACGAAACCATCGTCCGAGACGACCGAGGCCGAGAGCAGGGTGTCGTCGCCGCGGAAGGACATGCCCTTCACGCCGGACGTCGACCGACCCATCGGCCGGAGTGCGTCGTTCGTGGCGGTGAAGCGGAGCGACATGCCGTGCCGGGACACGAGCAGCAGGTCGTCGTGCTCGTCGACGAGCAGCGCCGAGCGTAGCTTGTCGCCCTCGCGCAGGTTGATCGCGATGATGCCGCCGGTGCGGTTCGTGTCGTACTCGGTGAGCGCGGTCTTCTTCACGAGACCCTGCTCGGTGGCGAGCACGAGGTACTGCGCCGCCTCGTAGTCGCGGATGTCGAGCACCTGCTGGATCTGCTCGTCCGGCTGCATGGCGAGGAGGTTCGCCGAGTGCTGGCCCTTGGCGTCCCGCCCGGCCTCCTGCAGCTCGTACGCCTTCGCCCGGTAGACGCGGCCCTGGTCGGTGAGGAACAGGAGCCAGTGGTGGGTCGTCGTGACGAAGAAGTGCTCGACGACGTCGTCCGCGCGGAGCTGGGCGCCGCGGACGCCACGGCCACCGCGGTGCTGCGAGCGGTACTGGTCGCTCCGCGTGCGCTTGACGTAGCCGCCGCGGGTGATGGTGACGACGACCTCTTCCTCGGGGATCAGGTCTTCCATGCTCATGTCGCCGTCGAAGCCGAGCATGATCTCGGTCCGACGGTCGTCACCGAAGCGGTCGACGATCTCGGTGAGTTCGTCGATGATGATCGAGCGCTGGCGCTCCGGGCGGGCGAGGATGTCCTCGAAGTCGGCGATCTTGAGCTCGAGCGCCTCGGCCTCCTCGTGGATCTTCTGACGCTCGAGTGCGGCCAGACGACGCAGCTGGAGTTCGAGGATCGCGCGGGCCTGGATCTCGTCGACGGACAGCAGCTCCATCAGGCCGTTGCGGGCCTCCTCGACGTCGGGCGACCGACGGATGAGGGCGATGACCTCGTCGAGGGCATCGAGCGCCGCGAGGTACCCGCGCAGGATGTGCGCTCGCTTCTCGGCCTCGCGCAGGCGGAACCGGGTCCGCCGGACGATGACCTCGATCTGGTGGTCGACCCAGGCGGAGATGAACCCGTCGAGCGCCAGTGTGCGGGGCACGCCGTCGACGATCGCGAGCATGTTCGCGCCGAAGTTCTCCTGCAGCTGCGTGTGCTTGTACAGGTTGTTGAGCACGACCTTGGCGACCGCGTCACGCTTCAGCACGATGACCAGGCGCTGCCCGGTGCGGCCGGAGGTCTCGTCACGGATGTCGGCGACGCCGGCGAGACGGCCGTCCTTGACGAGCTCGGCGATCTTGATCGCGAGGTTGTCCGGGTTGACCTGGTACGGCAGTTCGGTGACGACCAGGCAGGTGCGGCCCTGGATCTCCTCGACGTTGACGACCGCCCGCATCGTGATCGATCCGCGACCGGTCCGGTAGGCGTCGACGATGCCCCGGGTGCCGAGGATCTGCGCGCCGGTCGGGAAGTCGGGACCCTTGATGCGCTGCATGAGCGCCTCGAGGAGTTCCTCGCGCGAGGCGTCCGGGTGCTCGAGCGCCCACACCGCGCCGGCGGCGACCTCGCGCAGGTTGTGCGGCGGGATGTTCGTGGCCATGCCGACCGCGATGCCGACCGAGCCGTTGACGAGCAGGTTCGGGAAGCGCGACGGCAGGATCGACGGCTCCTGCGTGCGACCGTCGTAGTTGTCCTGGAAGTCGACGGTCTCTTCCTCGATGTCCCGCACCATCTCGAGCGCGAGCGGGGCCATCTTGGTCTCGGTGTACCGCGGGGCCGCGGCGCCGTCGTTGCCCGGGGACCCGAAGTTGCCCTGACCGAGCGCGAGCGGGTACCGGAGCGACCACGGCTGCACCAGTCGGACGAGTGCGTCGTAGATGGCGCTGTCACCGTGCGGGTGGAACTGGCCCATCACGTCACCGACCACGCGTGAGCACTTCGAGAAGGCCCGGTCCGGTCGGTAGCCGCCGTCGTACATCGCGTAGATCACGCGGCGGTGCACGGGCTTCAGGCCGTCGCGGACCTCTGGCAGGGCACGTCCGACGATGACGGACATCGCGTAGTCGAGGTACGAGCGCTGCATCTCGAGCTGCAGGTCGACCTGCGAGATGCGGTCACCGGAGACGACGATGTCCCCGCTCGAGCCGTGCACGATCTCGGGCTCGTCGGCGCCGTTCTCGTTGTCGTCAGCCATGTGCTTGCGTTGCCTTCCTTGACAGCCTGGAGGCTCGTCGTCCGTTGGTCACGCCGGGCGCGACCACGAGGTGTCGGGACGGGTCGACGCGGCGTCCGCCGCGCCTCCCGGCCTAGATGTCCAAGAAGCGGACGTCCTTCGCGTTCTGCTGGATGAACTGGCGACGGGACTCGACGTCCTCGCCCATCAGCGTCGCGAAGACGCTGTCCACCGCGGCGGCGTCCTCGAGCGTGACCTGCAGGAGCGTGCGGGTGTCCGGGTTCATCGTGGTGTCCCAGAGCTCCTTGTAGTCCATCTCGCCGAGGCCCTTGTAGCGCTGGATCCCGTTGTCCTTCGGGATGCGCTTGCCTGCGGCGATGCCGGACTGCAGCATCGCGTCGCGCTCCCGGTCGCTGAACACGTACTGGTCCGCGGCGTTCGACCACTTCAGGCGGTACAGCGGCGGCTGCGCGAGGTACACGTAGCCGCGCTCGATGAGCGGACGCATGTAGCGGAAGAGGAGCGTGAGCAGCAGCGTGGTGATGTGCTGGCCGTCAACGTCGGCATCGGCCATCAGCACGATCTTGTGGTACCGGGCCTTGTCCGGGTCGAAGTCCTCGCCGATGCCGGCACCGAACGCCGTGATCATCGACTGGATCTCCTGGTTGGCGAGGGCTCGGTCCAGGCGGGCCTTCTCGACGTTGAGGATCTTGCCGCGCAGCGGCAGGATCGCCTGCGTCATCGGGTTCCGACCCTGCACGGCGGAACCGCCGGCGGAGTCACCCTCGACCATGAAGATCTCCGACAGCGTCGGGTCCTTCGACTGGCAGTCCTTGAGCTTGCCCGGCATGCCGCCGGACTCCAAGAGGCCCTTGCGGCGGGTGGTCTCGCGGGCCTTGCGGGCGGCGAGACGCGCCTGCGAGGCCTGGATCGCCTTGCGGACCACGTCGCGCGCCTGCGACGGGTTGCTCTCGAACCAGTGCACGAGTTCCGTGCCGACCACGCGCTGGACGAAGGACTTCGCCTCGGTGTTGCCGAGCTTGGTCTTCGTCTGGCCCTCGAACTGCGGTTCGCCGAGCTTCACGGAGATGACGGCGGTCAGGCCCTCGCGGATGTCGTCACCCGTCAGGTTGTCGTCCTTCTCCTTGATGATCTTCGTCTCGCGCGCGTAGCGGTTCACGAGGGTCGTCAGCGCAGCGCGGAAGCCCTCCTCGTGCGTGCCGCCCTCGTGCGTGTTGATCGTGTTCGCGAAGGTGTGGACGCTCTCCTGGTACGAGGTGTTCCACTGCATCGCGACCTCGAGCGCGATCTTGCGCTCCGGGTCCTCGGCCTCGAACCCGATGACGTCGGGGTGCACGAGGTCGGCCTTCTTCTGCGCGTTGAGGTACTCGACGTAGTCGGCGAGACCGCGCTCGTAGCGGAAGGAGTCCTTGCGCGCCTCTTCGCCCTCGGCCGGCGTCCGCTCGTCCACGAGGGTGATGCGCAGGCCCTTGTTGAGGAATGCCATCTGCTGGAACCGGGTACGGAGGGTCTCGTAGTCGAACTCCACCGACTCGAAGATCTCGGCGTTCGGCCAGAACGTGATGGTCGTGCCCGTCACGTCGGAGGCCTCGTCCTGCGAGAGCGGCGCGACCGGCACCCCGTCCGTGTAGCTCTGCCGCCAGACGTGGCCCTGCCGACGGACCTCGACGTCGAGTTCGCTGGACAGGGCGTTGACGACAGAGGACCCGACACCGTGCAGACCACCGGAGACGGCGTACCCGCCACCGCCGAACTTGCCGCCGGCGTGCAGGACGGTCAGGACGAGCTGGACGGTCGAGATGCCCTCGTTGGGGTGGATGTCGACCGGGATGCCACGGCCGTTGTCGACCACGCGGACGCCACCGTCTTCGCGGATGGTGACGTCGATCGTGTCGCAGTACCCGGCCAGGGCTTCGTCGACGGAGTTGTCGACGATCTCCTGCACCAGGTGGTGGAGACCACGCGGACCGGTCGACCCGATGTACATGCCCGGGCGCTTCCGGACGGCCTCGAGCCCCTCGAGCACCTGGATCTGGTCTGCGCCGTACGATGGTTCGCTCTGCGGGGCCTGCGGCTGGGCCTCGTCGTTCTGCGGGTCTCGCTGGTCGTCGTCAGATTCAGATGTCATGTCGGGAGTGCTCCTGCCTGCGCGCGGAACACCCGCACACTGCACGTCCCAGTCTACCGCAGGGAGGGCTCCGTCCGGGGGCCGTACGCCTCGCAGAGCGACGAATCTCAGACGGATGGATGATTTCGTCTGGTCAGCCGTAGGTATCGCGGGGGCCGCGCCCCTGGACCGACCTGAGGCCGCGTTTCCATGTGGGGGCGTCCGGGCCGGAAACCCGGATCGACTCGACGCCCGCCGCGGGGTACCGCTGGGCGATGGTCGTCGTGACGGTCCCGCGCATGAGTCGGAGTTGCGTCGCCCACGCCGTCGAGTCGCACCGGATGACGAGTGCACCGTCCTCGATCGTCACCGGCGTGGAGTGCTTCGCGAGCTCGTCACCGACGACGCTCGGCCAGTCGACGAACAGTTCCGAGCGGGCCAGTGGCTCCGTCCATCCGAGCTCGGCGGTCAGCGCACCCATCACGTCGCCGAGGCCGGTGGGCTCCCGTCCCTTCCCGTACGGCACCGAGTCCGGGTCCTGTCCGGCGGCCCGGCGCCGACGCGCGTCGACCCCCCGCTTCGACGGGTCGCCGAACACGGCCTTGAAGTGCTGGTACACCCGCGAGGGCTCGGCCGGTCTCCAGGGCTTCGGCATCAGGGTGCCGTCCGGTCCACGGCGTCGGCCGACCGGGCGGGGTCGGCCGGAGCGGGATCGGCCGGAGCGGCGTCGGCCGGAGCGGCGTCGGCCGCCTCCGGCATATCCGGACGGGAGGCCCGACCCGCGTCGTCCGCGTCCCGCACGATCGCGCCCGCTTCGATCCGCACGGTGTGTGCCGCGAGCTGACCGGGCACGTCGCCGTGCACGGCGGCCGTGATGAGCACCTGCTCGTAGTCGGCGACCGCCCCGGCCAGGCGCTCCCGCCGTGACTCGTCGAGCTCCGCGAACACGTCGTCGAGGATGATGATCGGGTCGCCGAGGGATGACTCGGCACGCAGGATCGTCGCCGACGCCAGCTGCACCGCGAGCGCGAACGACCAGGACTCCCCGTGACTGGCGTACCCGCGGGCCGGTAACCCGTTCAGCTCGAAGAGCACGTCGTCCCGATGGGGCCCGGTGAGCGTCAGGCCGCGGTCCAGTTCGTCCCGCCGACGGCGCTCGAGCGCCACGCGGAACGCCTCTGCCGCGGACGCGGTCGTGACCGGTTCCTCGGGCGTCCCGAGGACCGGGTCGGTGGCCGCCGCGTCCTCCGGATCAGCACCCCGCACGCTGAGGACACCGGCGATCGACGCCTGGTGCCGCTCGCCCGCGACCGTCGCGTAGGACTCGGTGACGAACGGGGCGAGCCGCCGGGTGAGGTGGTCGCGAGCGGCGATGATCTCGGCGCCGAACGCCACGAGCCGGTCGTCCCAGACGTCGAGCGTCGAGAGCGCCCCGGCCTTCGCCCCGGTCGCGCGGGCCGACTTCAGCAGGGTGTTCCGCTGGCGGAGCGTGCGGTCGTAGTCGGCGAGCACGCCCTGCATGCGCGGGGCGATCTGGACGAGGAGCTCGTCGATCATCCGCCGGCGCCCCGACGGCTCGCCGCGGACGAGTGCCAGGTCCTCGGGGGCGAAGAGCACGCTGGTGCAGTAGCGCGGGAGCTCGCGGGGCTTGATCGCGGACCGGTTCACCTGCGCCCGGTTCGACCCCGTCCGGTTGATCTGCACCTCGGCGAGGATGCTGCGGTCCTCGTGCGCGAGCCGTGCCCGGACGATCGCCGAGTCACATCCCTGTCGCACGAGCGCCGCGTCGGTGGGGACGCGGTGCGACCCGAGGGTCGAGAGGTACCCGATCGACTCGACCAGGTTCGTCTTGCCCTGGCCGTTCCGACCGACGAACAGGTTCGGCCCGCGTGCGAAGTCGACGTCCGCCTCCCGGTAGTTCCGGAAGTCGGAGAGTTGCAGATGGTCGACGTGCACGCGGGCCGAAACGGGTCGAGGGGGTTACCCGACCGGCTACGCCTTCTTGACGGCGTGGCCGCCGAACTGGTTGCGGAGTGCCGCGACGGCCTTCATCGTCGGGGACGCGCTGCCCTGACGCGAGACGAAGCGCGCGAAGATGGACGCCGAGATCGCCGGCATCGGCACCGCGTGCTCGATGGCCTCTTCCAGGGTCCACCGGCCCTCGCCGGAGTCCTCCACGTAGCCCTCGATGGCGTCGAGCTTCGGGTCCTCGTTCAGCGCGAGGACCATCAGGTCGAGCAGCCAGGAGCGGACGACGGTGCCGCGCTGCCATCCGGCGAACACGGCGGGGACGTCCTTGATGATGTCCTTCGCCTCGAGGAGCTCGTAGCCCTCGCCGTACGCCTGCATGATCGCGTACTCGATGCCGTTGTGGACCATCTTCGCGTAGTGGCCCGCGCCGATGCCGCCGGCGTGCGAGAAGCCCTCTTCGCGCGGGCCCTCGGGGCGCAGTGCGTCGAAGACGGGCATCGCGAACTCGACGTCCTCGGCAGCACCGCCGACCATGAGGCCGTAGCCGTTGTCCTTGCCCCAGACACCGCCGGAGACGCCGACGTCCATGTAGCGGATGCCCTTGGCAGCCAGCTGCTCGGCGTGGACGGTGTCGTCGAGCCACTTCGAGTTGCCACCGTCGATGACGAGGTCGCCTTCGCTGAGCACGCCGGCCAGGTCGGTGATCACGTCGTCGGTGATCTTGCCGTGCGGGACCATGACCCACACGAGACGCTTGCTGTCGGTGAGGGCTTCTGCCAGGGCGCCGAGGTCGGCGACGTCCGAGACGGCGGGGTTGGCGTCGTACCCGACGACGTCGATCCCTGCGTTGCGCAGACGCGCACGCATGTTGTTGCCCATCTTCCCGAGGCCGACAAGACCGATCTGCATGATTTCCTCTTCTTCGTCGATGTCGCGCTGATGCTGGTGTCCACGCGTCAGCGCTGGATGGCTGTTGCGGCTAGCGCAGCAGCAGGTTGGGCTGCAACAGGTACCGGTACCCGTCCGTGGCAGCTTCCTCTCGCGAGGACTGCCCGGTGATCAGGACCGGTCCGGGCTTGTTCGGGTTCTCCGTCTTCGTGAAGGAGATCCGGACGAACTCGGAGTGCACCGCATTCAACCCGTCCAGGAGGAAGGCCGGTTTCAGGGAGACCACCGTTTCCTCACCGGTCAGCAACGCATCGATCGACTCTGACGCCTGCGCTTGTTCGGAACCGATCGCCTCGAGCGTGAGCCCGTCGACCGAGAAGGAGAAGCGGAGCGCGGCTTCGCGCTCCAGCACGAGGGAGACCCGTCGGACGGCCTCGACCAGTTCCGCGGTGTTGATCACCGCGTGGTCCTGGACCGTGTCGGGGAACAGTCGGCGGACCGGCGGGTAGTTGCCCTTGATGAGCAGCGACGTCACGGTCTTGTCGTCGGCCTGGAAGGCGATGAGCTCACGGTCGGAGCCACCGCTGATCGACACCGAGACGGTGGTGGCCGAGCCGAAGGTGCGGCCGACCTCCTGCAGGGTGCGGGCCGGGACGAGTGCGTGCAGCGTCGGCGCCGGCTCGGCGTCTCCGCCGGGACGGCCCGAGTCCCACTGGATGGTCCGGACGGCGACGCGGTAGCGGTCGGTCGCGATGAGCGAGACGTCGATCTCGCCGACCTCGAGCTGGACGCCGGTGATGACCGGGGTCACGTCGTCGCGGCTGGCGGCGACGGCCACCTGCGACACGGCTTCGGAGAACGAGTCGCCGGGGATGACACCGGTCTGCGGACCGATCTCCGGCAGCGTCGGGTACTCCTCCACCGGCATGGACAGCAGCGTGAAGTGCGCGGATCCGCAGGTGACGGTGATGCGGGAGTCCTCCGTGGAGAACGTGACCGGGGCGTTCGGCAACCGGCTCGCGATGTCGTTCAGCAGCCGGCCGGAGACGAGCACCGTGCCGGGGTCGTCGATCTGGGCGGCGATCGACGTCTGTGCGGAGACCTCGTAGTCGAACGACGAGAGCGTCAGACGATCACCGTCGGCGTGGATGAGCACACCGGACAGGATCGGGAGGGTCGTGCGCTGTGGGAGGAGCTTCACCGCGAAGGAGACGGCTTCGGAGAAGACGTCCCGGTTGACCTCGAACTTCACAGCGTGGACCCCTGTCGATCGGTTGACTGTCCGGCCGCCCCATTGTGGCACAGCAGCGGCAGACCGCCGATCCGTGTCATCCGCCGTCCCCAGGGGTTGGCCCAGGGAGAGGGAGAGAGAAGAGAGGAGTAATTGTCTTAACGCCTGTGCACACTGTGGACAACTCTGGGGATGCCGCTCGGCGACAGGGAACTACAACCGTGTCACTTGTTGGCGGCGTGTGGGCGGCCTATGGATGAGGGAAAATCATCTATCCACTTCCATCCCCAGTTTCCACAGACACCCCACCAGCTGTGAACAACGGAGCGGCGTGTCCTCCACAGTTATCCACAGGCTTTCCACACTGTGGGGAATCCGCCGCATGGAACCGTCTCAGATGGTGGACGCACGCAGAAGGAGGCCGATCCCGGGTCTGGGACGGGCCTCCTGGACGGGGGGTGGCAGCGGGATGCTCGCTACCGGTAGCGGCGGTCCTGCTTGATCCGACTGGTCAGTTCCGTGACCTGGTTGTAGATCGAGCGCCGCTCCTTCATGAGCTCGGCGATCTTCTTGTTCGCGTACATGACCGTCGTGTGGTCGCGGTTGCCGAACAGCTGGCCGATCTTCGGCAGCGACAGGCTCGTCAGCTCACGGCACAGGTACATCGCGATCTGTCGTGCGGTGGCGATCGCCTGCGACCGGGACGAGCCGTAGAGGTCGTCGACCGAGAGCTTGAAGTACTCCGCGGTGTGGTTGATGATGTCCGTCGGCGCGATGACGTTGTCCTCGTCGAGCGTGATCAGGTCCTTGAGGACCGTCTGCACCAGCGACATGTCGACGGCCGTCCGGTTGAGGCTCGCGAACGCGGTCACCCGGATCAGGGTCCCCTCGAGCTCCCGGATGTTGCTCGAGACCTTCGACGCGATGAACTCCATGATGTCGTCCGGCACCTGCAGGTGGTCGGACTGCGCCTTCTTGCGGAGGATCGCGATGCGGGTCTCGAGGTCCGGCGCCTGCACGTCGGTGATAAGACCCCACTCGAAGCGACTGCGCATCCGGTCCTCGAAGCCGGTGAGGTGCTTCGGGGCGACGTCCGACGTGATCACGACCTGCTTGTTGTGGTCGTGCAGCGTGTTGAACGTGTGGAAGAAGGCCTCCTGCGTGGAGTCCTTCCCCTGCAGGAACTGGATGTCGTCGATGAGCAGGATGTCGATGTCGCGGTACCGCTGCTGGAACTGGTTCGAGCGGTTGTTCGCGATCGAGTTGATGAAGTCGTTGGTGAACTCCTCGCTCGACACGTACCGGACGCGGATGCCCGGGTACAGGCTCTCCGCGTAGTGGCCGATCGCGTGGAGCAGGTGGGTCTTGCCGAGACCCGAGTCGCCGTAGATGAAGAGCGGGTTGTACGCCTTCGCCGGCGCTTCCGCGACCGCGACCGCGGCTGCGTGGGCGAAGCGGTTCGAGGCGCCGATGACGAAGTTGTCGAAGTTGTACTTCGGGTTGAGCCGGGACTCAGGGCGCCCGCTGGTGCCCGGGGAGTCGACCTGGCTCGGGACGAACGGCGCCTCGATGTACTGCCGAGGAGCGGCGCTCTGCTGCACCTGCTCCTGGACCGGTTCGGCGTAGGACGGCACCGCGACGGCGTCGACCCGGGGCTCGGAGGCCATGTCGGGGTTCACCGTGATCGCGAAGTTCGCCACCGAGTCGTCTCCGATCCGGGAGACCGCTTCGGTGATGGGGACCCGGATGCGCTGCTCGAGCATCCCGCGGGTGAGGTCGTTCGGTACTTCCAGGTAGAGCGTGCCGGCCAGCACGCCCTTGGGCTCGACGAGGTTGAGGAAGCCGTGGAGCTGCGGGGTGATCCGGTCGTCGTCGGACAGGATGCCGAGCACTGACGACCAGAGGTCCTCGACGGGGTCGGCCGGCGTCATGTCGCGCTCGTCTCCTGGTCTCGTTGCTCGGTTGCGGCTTCGGGTGTGGTCTCTCGCCCGTCGGGACGAGCGGTGGCGGCCACCGACCGACGACACGCGGGTGCGGGCGGAACCGCTCCCGCGTTCCGCGGACGGCTGGTGCGGTGGTGCGGGCGCTGGTCCGACGACGAGCTTCCCACAGGGTTGTCCACAGTGTCCTCCCCGGCTGGTCCACCGGAGACGAGTGAGGTACTCCCCCGCAGTACCGGGCATCCGGCCGTGCAGTGCCACAACTGTACGGGACCGCACCGTGTCCCACCGAACGGGAGTTGTCCCCAGTGTGGAGAACCCGGAGGCGTCACCGTGGGAGCGCGGACGGGGACGGGATCGTTTGACCTCCCAGCCGTCGTCACGTACCGTTGTCCAGTTGACTGCGGCCGTTCGGTCGCGCCATCCGCGTCAACCAATGCATACGTGACGGCTCGCCGCGAGCAGCCGTGTGGAGATCATCATGAGCAAGCGCACCTTCCAGCCGAACAACCGCCGCCGCGCCAAGAAGCACGGCTTCCGCGCCCGCATGCGCACCCGTGCCGGCCGCGCCATCCTCGCCGCACGCCGCGGCAAGGGGCGCACCGAGCTCTCCGCCTGATCCGCGGGGTCCTCGCCGTGTTGGCCCGAGCCAACCGCATCGTCCGAGGCGACGACTACCGATCGACCGTGCGTCGTGGCCGCAGGAGCGCCACGGCGCACGTCGTCGTGTCGGTGGTCCGTCGCCTCGATGACGACGGCGGTCCCACCAGGTTCGGGTTCATCGTGGCGAAGACCGTCGGGAACGCGGTCACGCGCAACCTCGTGCGACGCCGGCTGAAGGCGATCGCACACGGTCTGCTGCCGAGCGCTCCGCTCGGGTACGACGTCGTGGTGCGCGCACTGCCAGCCGCCGCGCAGGCCGGATGGCCTACCCTGCTCGGAGACATCACGCGTGCCTTCGCGCGGGGTGTGGAGAAGGCAGCATGAACCGGTTCCTCTGGGTCGTCGCGTTGCTCCCGCGCAACGCGTGCGTCGTCGTGCTCCGGGCCTACCGAGCGGTGATCTCGCCGCTCTACGGCAACGTGTGCCGGTACCACCCCTCGTGCTCCCGGTACGCACTCGAGGCGATCCAGCAGTACGGGGTCGTCCGCGGTTCGGCCATGGGAGCGTGGCGGATCGCACGGTGCAACCCCTGGGCCGCCGGTGGGATCGACGACGTCCGGGAACGTCGCCGCCCCTTCAACGTCAGTCGGTTCGGGTTCGTGCTCGCACCGAGCCCGCAGCAACAGCAGGACCCGGTCGGCATGATCCGCCCGGTGCTGCTCCCCCAGCGCACTCGAAAGGCGTGACCTCCTCATGGAGATCCTGAACACTCTCCTCTGGCCGCTCAAGTGGGTGGTGTCCGCGATCCTCGTCGGGTTCCACTGGCTCTTCGAGACCATGGGGATGGACCCGTCCGCGGGCATCACGTGGGTCCTGTCGATCATCTTCCTGACCTTCGTGGTCCGGGCCGCGCTGATCCCGATCTTCGTGCGGCAGATCAAGTCGCAGCGACGGATGCTCGAGGTCGCGCCGCAGCTGAAGAAGATCCAGGACAAGTACAAGGGCAAGAAGGACCAGTTCTCGCGCGAGGCGATGTCCCGCGAGACGATGGCGCTGTACAAGGAGACGGGGACGAACCCGCTGAGCTCCTGCCTGCCGCTGCTCATCCAGATGCCGATCTTCTTCTCGCTGTACTCCGTGCTGCACGAGGCGCAGATCAACAAGGCCGGCATCGGTCTGCTCACGAACGAGCTGGCGGCGGACTTCGGCAACGCTGCACTCTTCGGTGCACCGCTGCACGAGACCTTCACGAACGCGTCGGGCTGGGAAGTCCGGATCATCGCGGGCGCCATGATCGTCGTGATGACGGCATCGCAGTTCATCACGCAGCTGCAGCTCGTCGCCAAGAACATGTCGCCGGAGACCAAGGAGTCTCCGATGTACCGCCAGCAGAAGATGATGCTGTACATCCTCCCGCTGGTCTTCGTCATCTCAGGCCTGTCGTTCCCGCTGGGCGTCATGTTCTACTGGCTCGCCTCGAACATCTGGACGATGGCCCAGCAGTACTTCGTGATCCGCAGCATGCCGACGCCGGGCTCGGAGGCGGCCCTGGCGCGCGAGGCGCGTCTCGCCAAGAAGGCCCAGCGCCGCGGCACCCCGGCCACTGCCGGTGTCCTGACCGAGGCCGGTACGGGCGCCTCGGTGGCCGAGGTCGAGGCACGTGTCACCACCCAGCGCCAGCAGCCGGTCGGCAAGTCGCGCGCGAAGAAGAACGGGAAGAGCAAGTGACCGAGCAGGACACCACGGCCGTCGTCGACGCGACCGAGGACGAGCAGGTGCTCGGCCAGTCGAGCGAGCAGGGCGGCGACGACGAGAGCCGCGACGAGGCGGACATCGCCGCCGACTACATCGAAGAGCTGCTCGACATCTGCGACCTCGACGGGGACATCGAGATCGAGGAGCGCGCTGGACGTGTCTACCTGACGGTCTCGGACGACGGTGAGGCGCTGCGCGTCCTCGCGAAGCCCGACACCGTGTCCGCCCTGCAGGAGCTCACGCGGATCGCCGTCCAGGCCGAAACCGGTGAGTTCAGTCGTCTGATCCTCGACATCGGGGGCTCCCGCGACGCTCGGGCGACCGAGCTCCAGCGGCTGGTCGACACCGCGATCGAGCGCATCGAAGCGGGATCGACGACTGCGGCGCTGCCGCCGATGTCGTCGTACGAGCGGAAGCTCGTCCACGACCTGGTCTCCGAGAAGGGCTTCCGCTCGGAGTCCGAGGGCGAGGGTCGGGACCGTCACACGGTCATCACCCGATGACGGAAGCGGGCTCCGCTGACGCTCCGGTCCTCGAGACCGAGCCGGCGGTCGCAGCGACGCTGTTCGGAGACCGCCTCGAGGTCGCCCGGTCCTTCACGAACGAGCTGGCGCGTCGTGGCGAGGAACTCGGGCTCATCGGTCCCCTTGAGCTCCCGCGACTGTGGACGCGACACATCCTCAATTCTGCGCTCCTGGCTCCGCTCCTGCAGACGGGCGGAACGGTCGGCGATGTGGGATCGGGTGCGGGCCTGCCCGGCCTCGTGCTGGCGATCGCACGACCGGATGTCTCCATGACGCTGATCGAGCCGATGGAGCGCCGCGTGGAGTGGTTGCGAGGCGAGGCGGAACGGCTCGGTCTCGAGAACGTGGCGGTCGTCCGAGCCCGGGCCGAGGACGTCGCAGACGAGTTGGTGCTCGACCAGGTCACGGCCCGAGCCGTCAGTGCGCTGTCGAAGCTGATCCCCCTGACCGTGCCCCTGGTCCGGTCCGGTGGGCAGCTCATCCTCATGAAGGGTGCGCGCGTCGACGACGAGGTCGCCGCAGCCCGGAAGGTCATCCTCCGCAAGCGCCTCGAAGACGTCGAGGTGCTCGAGCTCGGAGTCGGAGTGGTCGAAGAGACCACCCGCGTCTTCCGGGCTACAGTTGACTGACGCTCCCGGTCCGGTCTGACCGGGGATCCGCGCCCTGCGCCGGACGAGGCGTTCGGGTCGCGGCCCATGTTCCACGTGAAACACCGACCGGGGAAGAGGCACTCGTTGAGTTCATCGACCGACTACGACTCTTCGACGCCCCTGGCGCGCGAGATCGCTGACCTGAACCGACGGCGCCGGGCGATCGCGACGCAGCAGTTTCCGCTTCCGGACAAGACCCGCGTGTTCACGGTGTCGAACCAGAAGGGCGGGGTCGGGAAGACCACGACGACGGTCAACCTCGCTGCGGCCCTCGCGCACGGCGGAGCTCGTGTGCTCGTGATCGACCTCGACCCACAGGGCAACGCGTCGACCGCACTCGGGATCGACCACCAGGCCGAGGTCGCGAGCATCTACGACGTGATCGTCGACGAGGCACCGATGGCGGACACGGTCCAGCGTTCCCCCGAGTCGGAAACGCTCTGGTGCGTGCCGGCCACCATCCACCTTGCTGGCGCCGAGATCGAACTCGTTTCCCTGGTGGCTCGAGAACAGCGTCTGCGGACCGCTCTTGACCAGTACCTCGCTTCCGTCGACGAGCCGTACCACTACGTGTTCATCGACTGCCCGCCGTCGCTCGGGCTGCTGACGATCAACGCCTTCGTGGCAGCGAAGGAGGTGTTGATCCCGATCCAGTGCGAGTACTACGCGCTCGAGGGGCTCAGCCAGCTCCTTCGCAACATCGAGCTCATCGAGCGTCACCTCAACCCGAACCTCGCGGTGTCGACGATCCTGCTCACCATGTACGACGGTCGGACGAACCTGGCCAACCAGGTGGCCAACGACGTCCGGACGCACTTCGGCGATCAGGTCCTGAAGGCGATGATCCCCCGTTCGGTCCGCGTCAGCGAGGCACCGAGCTACGGACAGAGTGTCGTGTCCTACGACGTCAACTCCAGCGGGTCACTCTCCTACCTGGAGGCTGCTGCCGAGATCGCAGAACGAGGAGCGAAGCACTGATGGCACCCAAGCGAACCGGACTCGGGCGCGGTATCGGCGCCCTGATCCCCACCGCCAACGAGCAAGAGCGTCCCGTCGACGTGTTCTTCCCGACCGGAGGCACCTCCGCCGCCGATGCGAATGCCGCCTCGGGACAGTCGGCAACGGCGGAGGAGCTCCTCGCGGTTCCCGGAGCTCGTCTCGCCAACCTCAACCCGTTGGACATCGTCCCGAACGCGCAGCAGCCCCGCAAGGAGTTCCGTGAAGAGGAACTCCAGGAGCTGATCCACTCCATCCGGGAGATCGGACTCCTGCAGCCGATCGTCGTCCGCCCGATCACCGGTGCAGCTGGCACCGAACCGCAGTACGAGCTGATCATGGGTGAGCGCCGTCTTCGTGCGACGAAGGAGCTCGGGCTCGCCACGATCCCGGCGATCGTCAAGGACACCCCCGACGACGCGATGCTCCGCGACGCGTTGCTCGAGAACCTCCACCGCGCGCAGCTCAATCCGCTCGAGGAGGCTTCGGCCTACCAGCAGCTGCTCGCCGACTTCGGCATCACGCAGGAGCAGCTCGGGCAGCGGATCGGGCGCTCCCGCCCCCAGATCACGAACACGATCCGTCTGCTGCGCTTGCCCTCCCCCGTACAACGGCGCGTGGCCGCCGGTGTGCTCTCGGCCGGGCACGCACGCGCGATCCTCGCGGCGCCGGACGCGGAGGCGATGGAGTACCTCGCCGAGAAGATCGTGAACGAGGACCTGTCCGTGCGGGCGGCGGAAGCCATCGCTCAGCAGATGTCGACGAAGGCGCCGGCGAAGACGCCGTCGCAGCCGTCGAAGCGGCAGGTGCACTTCAACGACATGGCGGAGCGACTGGGCGACCGGTTGAACACCCGCGTGAAGATCGCGGTCGGTGCCCGGAAGGGATCCGTGACGATCGACTTCGCGACTGCCGACGACCTCAACCGCATCCTCGGCGAGCTCGGGATCGAGGACCTCGCGGGCTGACGGCCGCCGCCGGTCGCTTCTCCGTCGGATCCCAGGAGCACGCCTCCCCTGAGCGCTGTGTGGCGCCCTGAGCGGCGAGGAGCGCTACTGCTGGTTTGGAGGACGTATTCGTCCTTCTCGGGACGCAGAAGGGGCGTCAGACGCTGTCAGGAGCGTCTTGCGCTCATCCGGCCTGTGCACACGGGGAATGGCGCCGCGAGGATCGCGCCAGGCCGTCGCAACGTCCAACTGGCGGTTGGCTCGCCGGGCAGGTGAGCGGCCGACGATCGGCGGTCGGTACCGGTGCGTGGTGTGACCCCGCCGCCAATCTGCTCGGCCAGCTCTTGCTCCAGCACGACAAACCTGCCCCCGACGGTCGGAAGCCGAGACCTGGTCCTGCGGCTGATGGTTCACGCGCCCGGGATATCGGTCGTCGCTGGTCGGTGATCCTCTTCGGTACTCGGCGGCCACGGAGGAGCGATTGCGCTCGTCACACGTGGTCAGACGACGCGTCTCATCTTCCGGCGTCCTGCTGTCGTGCCCGGAGCGTGAGGCGCTCCGCCAATGACCAGGCGACGCCTCTGCCCCGCGGCTACTCGGCGGAGCGACGTCGAGGGCGCCCATGAGGCGAGCCCGATCGACACGGCAGAGACGTTGCTCCTCGATGTTGCGGCGACTTGGATCGAACCGAGGCCGCGGGGGTTGCATGCAAACTCGCGGTGCTCGCCGCACGCCTCGGGAAACGGTGGTCGTAGTGGTTTCACGTGGAACATGAGAGCCAAGGCTGCTTCGTGTGGCGCTGCGGTGGCCCGGAGCGCGTCAGGACACGGTGCCAGGCGGCCCGCCGGCGAGCGGGTCAATGCTCGGCACCACACGCGGTCGTGGGTCGTGCGGAACGCCAGGCGGCACTCTCCGTCCGATCGCAGGACGATTCCTGCGCGCCGTGCGAGAAGGACGTTCGTATCCGGAGCGACGGAGCGCCCGAACCCGCGAGAAGCCGGACGGGGCACCACGGTGTGTCTGTGCGCCACGACGGCAGGCGGGGCGCCGCGGGCATCACCACCGGGAGTCGCAACCGATTGCGAGGTTCCACGTGAAACGTCGGTTTCCACAACGCTGCTCGATCGGACATTACCGGCCCCATGGAGGAGTGATGCACCACGGCTAGGCCCAGAAAGAGCGAGTCGGCCATATCGCCAACGTGGTGCCGCCTGATGGGCTTGGTCCGCGCCGTGAGACCGCATACCGTTCTTCTCCCTCGGCTGCGACCTCGGAGTGCAGTATGCCCAGCTCAGCCCGCTTCGGTGGGGCCTCGATGCGAGCGGCGATGAAGGGCGCCTCTTTCGAAGTCCTGCTCACACCGCCTCAGCGAACGAGCCGTACTTCGGCTCCCCAGCGGGATGGTCGCACGTCGGCGGGTGGACAACGGCAGTCGGACTGTCCCCGCGGTGCCGCCTGCCGACGGCAGGGTGCTGATCGACCGACAGAGGGTGATGGTCGCGAGCGGGCGCCGTGGCTGCCGCTCAAACCACAGTGTCGGGCCCACGGGGACGGGCTCAGACGAGGCTCCCCGCCATGTCACGGGTTGGAAGGTCAACGTCCGCCCTCCCGGAGCTTCCACGCAGCGCCCGCCGCTGCGTAGCCCGAATTCCGTGGCCCTCCGCGGCAGCCGCAGGTCCAGGCGGGCTGACATGGACCGAGTTCGGTCGCCCGACGCGCATGCGCGAAGGGAATCGAGCCGCGGGTACGTCTGTGATCAGCACGCAGTAGCCCCGCCGGTGCCGAGGAGGAACAAGGCGTGCTCCAACACTGCGGTACCGGTGACGTGAACGGGCAGGTGGGCCGTTCGCACTCAGCCATCCACTGCCGGGCCGACTGGTCTCGGCAGCCAGGCGGATCACAGGCGGTAGCTGGGCCTCGCGACGCACCCGACCGCCCCGAGGCACCGGTTCTCCGCGTCAGGACGGCTGTCGCGTCTCGACCACCGCCAACACGATCGGTCGATGTTCCACGTGGAACGTCCGAACGTCGGGGGCCTTCCCCGCTCAGGCCGAGTGGTCCCGGATGGCTTGCTCCGCGAGTTCGGCGTACGTCCACCCGAGGTCGAATCCAGACGCCGACAGCGCCTGCGGCACGAGGGACGTCTCAGTGAGCCCCGGGAGCACGTTCGCTTCGAGGAACCACGGCGTCCCGGCTCCGTCGACGATGATGTCGACGCGGGACACGTGCCGCAGACCCAGAGCGCGGTGGGCGAGGACGGCCGCTGCCGATGCGGCGCTCGAGTGTTCCTCCGACAGGCGGGCGGGCGTGTAGAAGGTGGTCTCCCCCGCGTTGTAACGAGCCTCGTACCCGTAGATCCCGTTGCGGGGCACGATCTCCACCGGCGCCAGCGCGAGCGGCCCGTCGCCCGTGTCGATGATGCCCACGGCGATTTCGGTCCCGCGGATGAGCTGCTCGACCACGGCGTCCTCGCAGTACGTGTACGCAGCGACCATGGCACGAGGCAGATCGTCGACGTCCTCGACGAGGGTGACGCCCTGGGCACTCCCGCCACGGGCGGGCTTCACGGCGAGCGGTACGGGGTGCTCCGCGGCGATGGCCTGCAGCACACCCACGGCACCGAGTTCCCGGAACACGTCGTGCGACAGCGTGACGGAGCGGGGCGTCCGGACGCCAGCCCGAGAGACGAGCGCCGATGCGGTCGGCTTGTCCCATGCCAGGCGGGCCGACGTGGAGCGTGAGCCGACGTACGGGATGTCGAGGGCCTCCAGGATGCCGCGCAGCGCGCCGTCCTCACCGGACGCTCCGTGCAGCACGGGCCATACGACGTCCGGGCGGTCTGCGCTCAGCGCCGGCAGCAACGACGCGTCGGCGTCACGGAGGTCGACCTGCCATCCGTACCCGGCGAGCGAGTCCGCGACGCGTCGTCCGGACCGCAGAGAGATGTCGCGTTCGTGCGAGATCCCCCCGGCGACGACGACGACGTGACGGCGGGCGAACTCAGCCATGTGTGTTCCTCTGCGAAGGGTACGGTGTAGCGAAAATGCCTGATCAGGACAGGTTCGGCGGCGGCGAGCTGACCGTGGAGCGGCTGACGGACGAGGCGGTCCGCGCCGTCGGGCCGAACGTCTCGATGAGCTCGAGCTCGTCGTTCACCACGGAGGCCAGGCGCTTGACGCCGACGCGGATCTGGTCAGAAGTGGGGTAGCAGAACGACAGGCGGATGTTGCCGGCTCCGCGACCGTCGGCGAAGAAGGCCGTGCCCGGTGTGTAGGCGACGAGCTCCTTGACGGCGCGCGGGAGCATGCCCTTCGAGTCGAGCGAGTCCGGCAGGGTCAGCCACACGAAGAAGCCGCCGTTCGGCACCGTCCAGTGCAGATCGGGCAGGAACTCCCCCAGCGCGGACAGCATCGCGTCGCGGCGCTCGGCGTACAGGCCGCGGAAGGTGTCGATCTGCCCCTTCCAGTCCGCTGCGTCGAGGTACGCGTTGACGACGTACTGACCGAAGGAGTTCGGGGCGAGGACGGCCGACTCGTTCGCGAGCACGAGCTTCTCGCGGATGGCGTGTGGCGCCAGGGCCCACCCGACGCGGAACCCGGGCGCGAGCGTCTTCGAGAACGAGCCGAGGTAGACCACGCCCTCGTCGTCGATCGACCGGATGGCCTGCGGGGCGGGCTCGTCGAACCAGAGCAGCCCGTACGGGTTGTCCTCGAGCACGAGGATGTTGTTCGAGCGGCAGATGTCGAGGACCTCGATGCGGCGCTCGCGGCTCATCGTGACCCCGGCCGGGTTGTGGAAGTTCGGGATCGTGTACAGGAACTTCATCCGCTTGCCAGCGGCCCGGAGACGGCCGATCGTCTCGCGGAGGGCCTCGGGGACCAGTCCGTGCTCGTCCGTCGCCACGTGCACCGTCTCCGCCTGGTACGACCGGAACACACCGATGGCGCCGACGTAGGACGGCGACTCCGCCAGGACGACGTCACCCGGGTCGATGAACAGCCGCGTCACGAGGTCCAGGGCGTGCTGGGACCCCGTGGTGACCACGACGTCCTCCGGGCTGGCACGGATGCCCTCCAGGCTCATCACGTCGACGATGTGCTCACGGAGGGGTCGGTGTCCCTGCCCACCGCCGTACTGCAGCGCCATGGCGGCGTCCTCCTGCATGACGCGGTCGATGGAGCCCGTGACGAGCTCCCGCGGCAGTGCGGAGACGTACGGCATGCCGCCGGCGAGCGAGACCACCTCGGGCCTCGACGCGACGGCGAACAGAGCTCGGACCTCGGAGGCGCTCAGCCCGGCGGTGCGCTGGGCGTAGGAGTCGTACCAGGGGTCGAGACTGTTGCCGTTCGTCATCGAGTTTCCTCCACTCGGTCGTTCTCGCCACAGTACGACATGCAACCGGGCATCCGTCGGTCCGCGACGAGGCCGATCGTCGATCGGTGGCCCGCTCCGGCCCGGAGGCCCGCCCCGCGTCCGCCCCGCCCGGCGCGCGGACATCGGCCCGGGACAGGCGAACGCCCCGCCCTCCGATGGAATGGAGGACGGGGCGTCCGGGTCTGTGGTGCGGGTCCCGCTCTACCGGTTCCCGCTGTGCCGGTTCCTCAGGCGAGGAAGTCGGCGAGGTCGGCCTCGAGGGCCGGCTTCGGCTTGGCGCCGATGACGGTCTTGACGACCTCGCCGCCCTTGAAGACCTTCATCGCCGGGATCGACGTGATCTGGTAGTTCATGGCCGACTGCGGGTTGTCGTCGACGTTGAGCTTGACGATCTCGATCTTGTCGGCGTGCTCCGCGGCGATCTGGTCGAGGATCGGCGACACCGCACGACACGGGCCACACCACTCGGCCCAGAAGTCGACGAGGATCGTCTTGTCGGACTTGAGGACTTCGGCCTCGAACGTGGCGTCGGTGACGGCCTTGGCGTTGCTCATGTTTGCTCCTTCGACGGAAGTCGGTTCGGTGAGGGGAACGTGGTCGACGGACCGGGCATTCCCCCGGTCGGCCGCGCCCGGGTCAGACCCGCGCGGTGACGTCGATGATCGCCTCGGTCGGGGTGACGCCCTCGGCCTGGTCGGTGATGCTGTGGTCGAGGTCGGCGAGGTACTTCTCGGCGTCGAGTGCGGCCACGGCACCGGAACCGGCGGCCGTGATCGCCTGGCGGTACGTCGGGTCGAGCACGTCACCGGCGATGAAGACGCCCGGGACGCCGACCGCGCGGGACGAGCGGCCCTCGACCGCGAGCGTGCCCTCCGGGGCGATCTCGAGCTGGCCGTGCACGAGGTGGGTGCGGGGGTCGTTGCCGATCGCGATGAACAGGCCGTCCAGCGCCATCGAGGACTCCTCGCCGGTGACGGTGTCCCTGAGCGTGACGCCCTCGACCGCCGTGTCGCCCGTGATGCCGGTGACCGTCTTGTTCCAGGCGAACTCGATCTTGGGGTCGTTCATGGCCCGGTCCTGCATGATCTTCGACGCGCGCAGGGTGTCCCCGCGGTGGATGATCGTCACCTTGTCGGCGAAGCGGGTGAGGAAGGTCGCCTCCTCCATCGCGGAGTCACCGCCGCCGACGACGGCGATGTTCTTCTGACGGAAGAAGAAGCCGTCGCAGGTGGCGCACCACGAGACGCCGTGACCGGAGAGGCGCTCCTCGTCCGGGAGGCCCAGGTGCCGGTACGCGGACCCGGTCGCGTAGACGACCGCGAGGGCCTCGTACGTCTCGCCGGAGCCGACGGTGACCTTCTTGACCTGACCGGTGAGGTCGACGGAGACGGCGTCGTCGTACAGGACCTCGGCACCGAACTTCTCGGCCTGCTCCTGCATCTTGATCATGAGGTCGGGGCCCTGGACACCCTCGGGGAAGCCCGGGAAGTTCTCGACCTCGGTCGTCTTGGTCAGCTCGCCGCCGGTCTCGACGCTCGAGGCGACGATGAGCGGCTTCAGCTCAGCGCGCGCGGCGTAGATGCCGGCCGTGAACCCGGCGGGACCGGAACCGATGATGATGAGCTCGCGCATGACTGCCCTTCCGTTGCGTGCCACCGAGACAACCCATGCTAGCCGCGGGCCATTCCCGGGCAGCCGTGAGCGTCAGGCCCGCGGACGTCCCCCGTCGGGGCCCGACTCAGCGGCCGAGTCGTGCGCGGACGAGGTCGACGGCGCTGCGCACCTCGGCATTGCGGATGGCCGCCAGGACGCCGAAGTACACGGCCACCATGACGACCCCGCCGAGGACGACGGTGATGGCCGCGCTCGTGAAGTCCGCCATGGCGAAGCCGTCCTGGCGGAAGGCCCCGAAGAAGTGGACGACGACGAGGCCGACGGCGCCGGCCACGAGTGCGGCGACGACGAACTGCAGGTGCGACCGGGCGACCACCGGGCCCTCGATGCCGTCGAGCCGCCGACGGACGAGCACGAGCGCCACGATCGTCTGGGCCGACCCGGCGACGGTCGTGCACGCGGCGACGGCGAGACCGATGACCTGCCCGGGCAGCGCGGTCACGGCCAGGGCCCCGATGACGAACAGGCCCGACTGCACGAGCTGCATGAGGAACGGGGTCCGGTGGTCGTGCATGGCCCAGAACACCCGCTGGATGATGAAGAGCATGCTGAACAGCACCAGGCCGGGCATGTAGGCCAGCAGCACGCCGCCGATGGACACCGCGCCCTCGAAGGTGTTCGAGAACATCCGGCCGAACGGCACCGCCACCACCATGAGCGCGACGGCCGAGAACACCGTGAACAGGCCGACGATCCGCAGGGACAGCGACAGGTTGCGGCGGACGGCGGCCAGGTCGCCGCGTTCGGCGTCGTGGCTCATCCGCGTGAAGTACGCGGTGGCGATCGACACGGCGATGATCGAGTGCGGCAGCATGAAGAGCAGCCAGGCGTTCTGCAGCACGGCGTTGCCGGCGTTGCCGGAGCCGAGCGATGCCACGCGGGACTGCACGATCCCGGCCAGCTGCGTGACGAGGATCATCGCGAACAGCCATCCGGCCGCCGTCCCGGTGGCCTTGAGGCCGACGCCCCGCCAGCGGAAGTCGGGTCGGAAGGTCAGGCCCGCGCGCTTCCAGAAGAACGGCAGGAAGGCCGCCTGCGCGAGGACACCGAGTGAGGCGCTGCCCGCGAGCACCGCGATCTTCAGCGGCGTCCAGTCGTCCGTCCCCGCGTTCATCGTGCGGTTGCCGAACAGCGCGATGAACACGACGAGGCCGGCGATCGCGATGACGTTGTTGATGAGCGGCGCCCAGGTGAACGGACCGAACACCTGCTTGGCGTTGAGGACCTCGCCGAGCAGCGAGTACATCGCGTAGAAGAGGATCTGCGGCAGGCACCAGAACGCGAAAGCGACCGCCAGGTCCGTCGCCGCCGGGGAGAAGCCCTTGCCGTCGTCCGCCTGCGCGGCGTACACGCGGACCAGGACCGGGGCGAGCAGGGTCGCGATGATCGTGATCACGACGAAGACCGAGCCGCCGAGCGTCACGATCTTGTTCACGTAGGCGCGCCCGCCGTCGCCGTTCTGGCTCATCGAGCGGACGATCTGCGGGATGAGCACCGCGGAGAGCAGGCCGCCCGCGATGAGCGCGTAGATGTTGTTCGGGAGCTGGTTCGACACCGCGAACGCGTCCGCCGCACGGGAGTTCGCCTGCCCGATGGCGTACGCGAGCACGAAGGTCTTCGCGAAGCCGAGCAGTCGCGACACCATCGTCCCGACCGCGAGCAGGGCACTCGCCCGTCCGAGGTCGCGTCCGCCCTCCGCTGCGGTGTCGACGTTCCCGGTCGTGGTCGGCGGGGTGGTGCTGATGGTCGGCTCCTCGGACACACGGCGGTCGGTGGGCTGGCGACGGTCGTCGCGGGTGCTGTCGTCGTCGTGGTGGTCTGCCGGGAGGCTCGACTGCACCCCGGCTCGCATGATCGCGTCCTCGAGCCGGTCGCCGTCGGCCGCCACCGTGTCGGTGCCGGAGCTGGCCGCGGCGATCGCGGTGGCGGCACCGGGAACGGTGGCAGCCCCGGGGACGGGGGTCGGGCCTCCAGGCGGGGTTTCGACGGCGGGCTCCCCCGGCGCCGGCGGCTGGACCTCGAGCGGACGGTTCGGGTCCTCGTCCTCGGGCTCGGGCTCCCCGTTGCGACGACGGAGTCGGCGCCGCACGTTGCGGACGATGCCGAAGCCGAAGACTGCGATGACCGCGATGGCGGCGACGGCCGTGATGACCGTCTCCCACTGCGCCTGCACGTTGATCTCGACCGTCGCGGGCGTCGAGATCCGGGCCCCGGTCGCGCTCGTCAGCGACATCGACAGGGCGACCTTGCCGTTCGCGACCGACTGCACGGGGAAGGTGGTGCGGGTCGAGGAGCGGGGCTGGATGGTGACCTCGACCGCGTTCTGCTCGATGCGCAGGAACGAGTTCGACGGCGAGACGGTCAGGAAGACGGTGACGGCGTGGTCGGACCGGTTCCGCACCGAGATCGGCAACGAGGACCGGTCACCGAGCAGGGTGATGTCGCTCGAGTTGACGATGTTGACGCTGTTGACGGTCTCGTCGTTGTCGGCGACGAGCGTGTCGATCGCCGTCGAGAGGCCCTCGGGGTCGGCACGCCACGCGTTCGAGGCCGCCGCGAGGGTCGCGAGCCGGGCGGGGGCGGTGACGGACGCGGGGTCCTGCACGGCGCTGGCGAAGTCGGTGAGGTCCTGCTCCGACCCGACCAGGCGGCGGAGCGTCTCGAGCCGGTCGTCGTCGACGCTGGCGCTCTGCAGCGTGAGCGAGCCGGGGGTGGCGTCGACCACGGTGGAGAAGTCCGTCGGCGAGACCCAGACGGTGCTCTCGAGGGTGTCGAGGGCCTGGTCGAGGCGGCTGGAGTCGGTCGGCCAGGACCGGTCGAGCGTGAGGAGGAGCGGCCCGGTCGCGGTGCCCTGGACGGCCACGGTCGCCAGGGTGGCGGTGAGTTCCGACATCGCGTCCGTGTAAGCGCGACCGTTCGTGGCACCGGCGGCGTCCCGGAGGAGCGCCGACATCGCCTGGTCGGCCACGAGCCCCTGCGTCGGACCGATGGACTCCGACGCAGCGACGGTGGCACCGGCACCAGCGGAGGTGTTGCCGCTCGAGACGATGGTGGAGCGGTACCCGGCCTCGCTGAGGGCCGGCAGGTCGTCGGTGGCGACGGTGCCGTCGGCGGGCCAGGCGACGGTGTCGAGCGTCCACGGGAAGTCGACGAGCGACTCCGACGTGGGGATGGTCGTCGGGGCGTCCGGCTCCGTGGTGCTGCCGTCGTCCGTCGGGTCGCCGGGGCTCGCGGGACCGGTCGCCGCGTCGGTGGCACCGACACCGTCCTGGTCCGGTGCGTCGGTGCTCGAGGTCCCGGGGGTGGCCCCGTCCGCGGGCGTGGCCGTCGGGCTCGGGGTCGCGCCCGGGAAGCGGTCGTCCTCGACGGCGGCGGCGATCGCCTGGTCGAAGGAGATCGGCCCGGCGATGCCCGGCGATCCGGCCTGGTTGAGTCCGGTGACGTCGGCGTCCGCGTAGGTGAGCGGGAACTTCTCGTTCCGCAGGCCCTCCAGGCGCTCCAGCCAGGCCGTCGCGGTGCTCGGGGCGTCGTCCCCGAGGAGCCGGATCGACGCGATGATCCGCGGGTCGACGGCGAGGGCGACGCTGTGGTCCTCCGCTGCGTCGAGTTGCTGGGTCAGCGTGCCGTCGACCGCGGTGGCCGAGGCGAGGGCACCGGCGGTGAGCACGCCGTCCTCGGTCGCGGGCACCGTCACGGGCATCGCGACGGCGACGTCGACGGGCGCGCGGTCGAGCGCGGGGTTCCAGGTGAAGGCGGACCGCCCGACCGCGAACGTCGAGCCGGCTGCGTACGAGGCCGCGATGCGTCGTGCACCGAACGGGTTGAGCGTGCCGAGTCGGACGTCGGCGAACGGGACGCTGATGTCACTGACCGTGACGGAGCGGTGTGCCGGGACGACCGGGACGTCCACCTCGCCCATGGGCTCACCGGGGTAACCGTCGGGTGTGGTGTCGCCCAACCAGTCGGTCAGGATGTCCCGGGTTCCGACCACGGGTCGGATGATGTCGAGGTCGGCGCTCCCCGCGGGCAGCGCGACGTCCGTGTCGTTCGTCACGGTGAGGGACAGCGAGAGGTCGTCACCGAGCTCGAGGACCCCTCGCCCGGACGGGGTCAGCGCGACGGAGGTGGTGCCGGACTGTGCGGCGCTCGGATCGGCGGGCTTCGTGGTGGTGGCGGCGTCGGCGACGTCCACCGCGGCGGGCGCGATGACCAGACCGGTGGCGACCAGGGCGGACGCGGCGGCGGCGAGCACGGTACGGAGTATCTGCATGTGAGAGGGCCCTGGTCGTGAGCGGGCCACGACGAGTGTATGAGGCACGACCATGACGACAGGCGGGCGCGCAGGTGCTCGCCGTCATCATCTGGGATGATCGACGGCGTCATGCAGTCCGTAGCCCAGGCCGTCGAACGTCTCGACGCACTCGCCGCCACCGACACCGTCGACGTCCTCGCACGGGCGTTCGCCGCCGCCGGCCACGAGCTCGCCCTCGTCGGCGGGCCCGTCCGCGACGCCTTCCTCGGCCGCCCGGTGACCGACCTCGACTTCACCACCGACGCACGTCCGGACGAGATCCTGGCGATCGTCGGACCCCTCGCGAAGACGACGTGGGACGTCGGGCGCCAGTTCGGCACCATCGCCGCACTGGTCCGGGGCGAGCAGGTCGAGATCACCACCTACCGCAGCGACGTCTACGACGGCGAGACCCGCAAGCCCGAGGTCACCTTCGGCGACACCATCGAGGACGACCTGCTCCGCCGCGACTTCACCGTCAACGCGATGGCGCTCCGACTCCCCCAGCGGGAACTCGTCGACGTGCACGGCGGTGTCGAGGACCTGCTCGCCGGACGTCTGGCGACCCCACAGGCTGCCCCGATCTCCTTCCGCGACGACCCGCTCCGGATGATGCGGGCGGCACGGTTCACGGCGCAGCTCGGGTTCACGGCGTCCGACGACGTCCGGGGCGCGATGTCCGACCTCGCCGACTCGATCGACATCGTCTCCGCCGAGCGCGTGCGGGACGAGCTCGTGAAGATGCTCAACACGTCCGACCCGGTCGAGGGGCTCCGGCTCCTCGTCGACACCGGGATCGCCGAGCGGATCCTGCCCGAGCTGCCGGCGATGAAGCTCGAGATCGACGAGCACCACCACCACAAGGACGTGTACGAGCACTCGCTCACGGTCCTGACCCAGGCGATCGGGTACGAGGCGGAGCGTCACCCCGGCGACGCCCCCGACACCGTGCTCCGGCTCGCCGCGCTCCTGCACGACATCGGCAAGCCCGCGACCCGCAAGCTCGAGCCCGGCGGCGCGGTGAGCTTCCACCACCACGACCTGGTCGGGTCCAAGCTCGCGAAGAAGCGACTGCGGGCGCTGCGGTTCGACAACGACACGATCGCCTCGGTGGCGCGCCTGATCGAGCTGCACCTCCGGTTCTTCGGGTACACCGAGGGCGCCTGGACCGACGCCGCCGTCCGCCGCTACGTCCGCGACGCCGGCGACCAGCTCGAGCGGTTGCACGAGCTCACCCGCTCCGACGTCACCACCCGGAACCGTCGGAAGGCGGACCGGCTCGGCTTCGCCTACGACGACCTGGAGGCCCGGATCGCCGTCCTCGCGGAGCAGGAGGAACTCGACTCCATGCGTCCGGACCTGACGGGCGACGACATCATGCGCATCCTCGACATCCCGCCGGGGCGGGCCGTCGGCGAGGCGTACCGCTTCCTGCTCGAGGCGCGGATGGACGAGGGGCCGCTCGGTCCCGAGGACGCCGAGGCGCGCCTCCGCGCCTGGTGGGCGTCCCGCGACGCGTCCGCCTGACCGGCGCCGGTCGCTCTGCACAGCCGGTGGCGCGCCTCCAGGCCGTCCGCTACGATGGGCAGGTTGTCTCGTGCGCATGCAGCGTGCCGAGACACATGCATCAACCCTCCTGCCCCGGGAACTGCCCGGGGCCGCTGAGACCAGAGGAGGTGGGTTCCGCATGCACCAGTACGAACTGATGGCGATCCTCGACCCCGAGATCGATGAGCGCACCGTCGCTCCCAGCCTGGACAAGTTCCTCGCGGTCATCCGCAACGACGGTGGCACCGTCGACAACGTGGACGTCTGGGGCCGTCGCCGGCTCGCGTACGAGATCGCGAAGAAGAACGAGGGCATCTACGCCGTCGTGAACTTCACGTCGTCCGCCGACTCCGCCAAGGAGCTGGACCGCCAGCTCGGTCTCTCCGAGGCCGTCCTGCGCACCAAGGTCCTCCGCGCCGAAGAGGGCATGGCCCAGGTCGCCGCTCAGAAGGAGCGCGACGAGGCCCGTGCCGCCCGCAAGGCCGCCAACGCGTCGGCTTCGGCCGCCACGACCGCGAGCGCCGAGTAGCCCGTGGCCGGCGAAACCGTCATCACGGTGGTGGGCAACCTCACCGCGGACCCGGAGCTGCGCTACACGCAGAACGGGCTCGCCGTGGCGAACTTCACCATCGCGTCGACCCCTCGCACGTTCGACCGTCAGGCGAACGAGTGGAAGGACGGCGACGCGCTGTTCCTCCGTGCGAGTGTGTGGCGCGAGTTCGCCGAGCACGTGGCGGGGTCGCTGACGAAGGGCTCGCGCGTCATCGCGCAGGGTCGTCTCCGTCAGCGTTCCTACCAGGACCGTGAGGGTCAGCAGCGGACGAGCATCGAGCTCGAGGTCGACGAGATCGGCCCCTCGCTCCGGTACGCGACCGCCCAGATCACCCGTGCACCGGGTGGCAGCGGCGGTGGCGGCGGGCGCGGCCAGGTCGGCGGCGGGGGCAACTCCGGCGGTGGCTTCGGCGGCAACTCCGGTGGCGGCGGTCAGTCCGACGCACCGTGGTCCCCGCAGGGTGGTCAGCAGGGCGGCGGCAACGCACAGTCGAACGACGTGTGGAGCACCCCCGGCGGCACCTACGACGACGAGACCCCGTTCTGATCCGCGACCACACGGTCTGACGGACACACAACTTCTCTCTCTGTAAGGAAGAACAATGGCTGGAAAGAGCACCGGCGACCGCCGGAAGCCTCGCGGCAAGGGCGGCAAGAACGCCGCTCCCGCGAAGGCGATCAAGGTCGGCGTCATCGACTACAAGGACGTCGCGACCCTGCGCAAGTTCATCTCGGAGCGTGGAAAGATCCGCGCCCGTCGCATCACCGGCGTCTCCGTCCAGGAGCAGCGCCTCATCGCCCGTGCCGTGAAGAACGCCCGTGAGATGGCGCTCCTCCCCTACGCCGGCTCCGGCCGCTGATCGGAGGTCGACACATGTCGAAGCTCATCCTCACCCACGAGGTCTCCGGCCTCGGTTCCGCCGGTGACGTCGTCGACGTCAAGAACGGCTACGCCCGCAACTACCTGATCCCGCAGGGCTTCGCCGTGTCGTGGTCGAAGGGCGGCGAGAAGCAGATCGAGTCGATCCGTGCAGCTCGCACCGCGCGCGAGCTCGCCACCATCGAAGAGGCACAGGACCTCAAGATGAAGCTCGAGAACGCCACCATCCAGCTGTCGGTCAAGGCCGGCAAGGACGGTCGTCTGTTCGGCTCCGTCCGCCCGGCTGACGTCGCTGACGCCGTCCAGGCGCAGGGCGTCGGCTCGCTCGACAAGCGCAAGGTCGAGGTCCCCGCGACCATCAAGACCGTCGGTGACCACGAGGCCACCGTGCGTCTGCGCGAGGACATCGTCGCGACCATCTCGCTGAAGGTCGTCGCCGCGAAGTAGCAGCACACAGCACCGCCGGAGGGCGGGTCTCCCACCACGGGAGGCCCGCCCTCCGTCGTTCCCGCACCGGGTGCACGACTGCGCCCGGCACGGTTGCCCTCCCGGCGTGTCGGAACGGGTCGGGTCCGCTCCGGAGGCCCTGGTCGGCTGCGCGGTTTCGGTGCAAGGAACACCGATGGCCGGTTACCGCCGGCCCCCGCCCGGCGCCTGGGAGCCACCCGAGTGGAACCGGATCACGAGGCCGTTTGTCAAGTCGGTTCTGCACAGTCGGAGGCTCGTAGGTGAACCTTCGACTCGCAGTTGAAGTCGAGTTCTCCACACACGGTGTGGAACGAGAAAGCCCCGATCAGCAGTCGAAAGTGTGTTCTCCCGCGGAGTTCTCCACAGCGGAGTGCACAACCATCCACACAGGTCTCCGGCGTGTTCCGCAATCGTTCCACAGAGTTGTCCACAGGTGCTGTTGCTGGGGATAACTCTGTACCCGTAGCGTGAGCCAGCGACTCGGGGATGTCGGTCGCCCGGGGTAGAACTGCTCGGTGGGGGACGGTTCGGCGGGTCGTCCGCCAGCACCGCCGTGAACACCGCACCGCCATGAACACTGAGGAGCACCTGTGTCGATCGCGCATCTGGAGCCGGCCCCCCGGGAGTACGCCGAGCGGAACGCCGACCGGACTCCCCCGCACGACATGCTCGCGGAGCAGTCGACGATCGGCGGCATGATGCTGTCGAAGGACGCCGTGGCCGACGTCATCGAGACCGCCCGCGGTGTCGACTTCTACATCCCCAAGCACGAGGTCATCTTCGACGCGATCCTGTCGCTGTACTCGCACGGCGAGCCGACCGACGTCATCGCCGTCACCGACGAGCTGACGAAGACGGGCCTGCTGTCCCGCGGCGGTGGCGCCGAGTACCTGCACAGCCTGACGAGCATGGTCCCGACCGCGGCGAACGCCGGGTACTACGCGGCGATCGTGGCCGAGAAGGCCGTCCTCCGCCGTCTGGTCGAGGCCGGCACCCGCATCGTGCAGATGGGCTACGCGAGCGAGGGTGAGGTCACCGACCTCGTCAACAGCGCGCAGGCCGAGGTCTACAACGTCGCCGGTGGCGTGCAGACCGAGGACTACGTCCCCCTGACCGAGGCCATCGGCACCGCCATCGACGAGATCGAGGCCGCGAAGGGCCGCGACGGGCAGATGACCGGCGTCCCGACGGGGTTCGCCCAGATGGACGCCCTGACGAACGGCTTCCACCCCGGACAGCTCATCATCGTGGCGGCCCGACCCGCACTCGGGAAGTCGACCCTGGCGCTCGACCTGTGCCGCGCCGCCGCGCTGAAGCACAACCAGACCGCCGCGTTCTTCTCGCTCGAGATGGGCCGCGCCGAGATCGCCATGCGTCTGCTCTCCGCCGAGTCGAGCGTTCCGCTACAGAACATGCGCAAGGGCACCGTCGACACCCGCGACTGGACCACCATCGCGCAGACCCGCGGGCGCATCAACGACGCTCCGTTCTTCATCGATGACTCCCCCAACATGACCCTCGTCGAGATCCGTGCCAAGTGCCGGCGCCTGAAGCAGCAGCACAACCTGAAGCTCGTCGTCATCGACTACCTGCAGCTCATGACCTCGGGCAAGAAGGTCGAGAGCCGCCAGCAGGAGGTGTCCGAGTTCTCCCGTGCGCTCAAGCTCATGGCGAAGGAGCTCCAGGTCCCCGTCATCGCACTGTCGCAGCTGAACCGTGGACCCGAGCAGCGTGCCGACAAGAAGCCGATGATCTCCGACCTGCGGGAATCCGGATCGATCGAGCAGGACGCCGACATGGTCATCCTGTTGCACCGTGAGTCGGCGTACGAGAAGGACAACCCGCGGCAGGGTGAAGCCGACCTGATCGTGGCGAAGCACCGCAACGGGCCGACGGACACCATCACGGTGGCGTTCCACGGGATGTTCTCGCGGTTCGTGGACATGCCGCAGTAGTGGAGTGTGATGTCGTCCGCCAACTAACTTGTCCGACTGCCACTCAACGTGTCTGAAATACCGACATGGACCCGTTGTTTGGCAGCGACGATGTTGAGGCCCTCGTCGTGCTCGAGGCAGTGCGTAGTGCTGAGTTGCGCGACCGGTCGGTGGCCTCGGCTCACCCTTCGATAGGGACGGACCCGAGGCGCGGGTAGTCGCCCGTGCGAGGCGGAAGGCCAGGTCATGACGGTCGTCTTGGTCAATATCACCGTCACTCTCAACGACTACGAGGCCGAGCGGATCGAGAAGTTCGCAGCGAATGTGATCGTCACGAGCAACCGTCCGACGGACGAAGTCACGAGCGACACCCGTGACCGCATCGACAAAACGCGGTGGGGCTCCGGGACCGGCTCTCGGTTGCGCGTACCGCTGCGGAGAAGGCGGCTGGAAGTGAGCAGGGCGCCGCTGGGGAGCACCGCGCGGCGGGCTTGTCGGCGTGGGATAGCGCTGACCGTCGCGACCGCCACGCGGAGCAGATGGCCGCCGCCGGCGTCGGCCCGGTCGCCGTGCAGGCGCAGTACGTTGCCGACGTCTGCAACGCCAAGCATCCGCGGTCTGCCATCACGACCACGCGTGGTGCCGCGAAGGCCCGCAAGAGCGTGACCCGGGCGATGGGTACTCATCGTGAGCGTGGGGAGCGCGGCCGGTGAAGACCGCGCTCACTACTGCCGTGGGCTAGTTACCAGCCGGCGGGTCGAGATTCTGTGACGGAGCAGTCGTCGATGAGCAACGTCCCGCCGGTCGATGGGTCCTGCTGTGTGAACACCTGCAGTGTTGAGGAGTTCCCGTCCGTGCTGATGTGCCCGATCCATTCGATCTTGGTCCATACGCCCACGGTGAGTTCTGGGATGTCCCAGCCCTTCGGGAGCTCTTGCGGCTCGGATCCAGGTGCCCATTCAATGTCTCGCATCGCGGCGCTCATGCCCGCGGTGGTGGGCCGCACCCAGCAGGAAGCCCAGTACCCTCCGAATCGGACTCCGTTGCGCTCAACGACACGCTGAATCCCGATCGTCCCGGCGGCGCTTGATGCGGGTACGACGGACAGGGCGCGAGACCCTCCGTGTGCCGGTGATGCCACACGGTTGATCGTGCCGTCTCCGATGGCGGTCCATTCGTCCGTGCCGCGCTCAAATCCTGGATCCGTCAGTACCTCTCCAGGCGTCGGTGTGACGGGGGTGCGCTTTGCTGCCAGGAATGTTTGCACGCCGCAACCGGTAGACACGAACATTCGATGTTGTGCGATAACGAGGTTGCCGTCTGAGCTGCTGCCATCCGTGCACGCGTCCACGGTCTCGCTCCGCTGCGCGCCGGTCACTTCGTCAAGCGCGACCACCGTGGTCGGACTGCCCGTGTTGGCGCGCTGCGTGAACCAAACCAACCCATTCGAGACGACGGGAGCTGCTACGGCATGGAAAGCGGTCGTGCCGTCGATTGGCAGGGCATGAGTCCAGAGCACCCTCCCGGTCGTGAGGTTGATAGCGCGGACTGTTGACGCGATTCGCGGGAATCCGGTCAGTTCGCTTCTTGAGGTGAAGAACCCGACATTGCCGTCGAAAGCGATCGCTTGATCCGAGACCGGGAGGGTGCGGACGATTCGGCCGGTCTTCGCCCCGAGCACGATGGTCTTGCTGCCGGAAACGTAGAGCATCCGTCCGTGGGCTGAGATGTCCGGCCTGTCGCCTGAGGCATACAGGCCCTCGACGCCAGCGGGGTACTTGGTGCTCCACAGCAGCCGACCCTTCGGGTCCGTCGTTCTGACTTCACCGGAGTCCGCGTAGTGCACTCGGCCGCCGGTCACTATCGAGACTCCCGGTGACGACTCCTCGCCGAGGCTGAGCTTAAAGAGGAACTTCCCCGTTGCTGCGGATGCAACCCTGTCCAAAGTGGAGACCACCCCGGATCCAACGCTGACTGAACGTCGCGGGTTACCGCCGATGGCATGTGACCACAGCACCTTCCCGGTCTGGGCCGAGAGTGTCTTCGTGACCCGCGACGATCCGTTGCGGTCCACCTGCGTGACGTACACCTTGCCACCGGTGACGGTCGCCATACCGACCCAGTCGGCTTGATTTCGCCACTGCAGTTTTCCAGTCGCGGTTGCATACGCCGAGAGGCTCGAGCACCCGTATTGCTGTTCGGCAACGATCGTTGACGTCGCGCTCACGCTGATGGAGGTCGCGGTGACGTTCCCGGCCTGCGGGCATTTCGGCGGAGCATTCCGCCAGCTTGGGGCGATCGTGGTAGGCAGCTTTTCAGCCAATTGCGCATTCTGGTTTGCACCATCGATGCCAGCACCAAGGGCGATGGTGCCTCCGCTCGGGGCCGCGGTGTGGCCAGGAGTGATCCCGGTAGCAGCTGTGGCAGTTCCGGGCGCGACTATGACGCTGAGGAGAACGGCCACGGAGACGAGGACGGCGGACGTTGGGCGCCAAGGCATGCGGAACTCCGATCGCGGCGACGCTCTCACAGCCTCGCTCTGTCGCCAGCGTAACGTTCGAGCCGTCCTCGCGTTCTTCTGGGGGCGAGGGCCCACCGTCGTGGGCGTTTTCAATGTGCGGTGCGTCCTCCTGCCCAAACGGCTAACGCGTTACATCGTGGTGATGCTGATGAGTAGGTTGGGCCTCCTGGGAAACCGCAGGTGCGCAGCCACGCAGGCCAGCCGTCACCGACCGACTCACGAGGAGAGCCACAGCGCGGGTGGCTTCTCGTGAAGCACAGGTAAGCGAAGTTCAGGGCACAGCGCGACCGAGCTTTGAGCCGAAGCGCTGCGTTCCCGTGCTTCGAAGTCCTGCGCCGCCGGCGCCGGAGTGGTGACCTGCGCGCTTACAGTCGCACGCTCAACGCCTGAATTTCAGTCGCGGGTCTCACTAGCGCAAAACGATCTCAAGTGAGGCCGGAGCCGAGACTGCGCATGGTCGCGCGAGTCCAAGCGATACCGGATTGGGTGTCCTCGTCGACGACTCGGAACGACGCGGCCTCACGCTGGATGACGATGTGCTCGCCGTTGGTCTTCGCCAGGAAGACGTGCACGAAGTACTGTCCGCCGCCGAGCCGGAGGTCTTTGAGCCGCCATTCGACCGTTGCTGAGCCGTCCATCGGTGGGTAGATCGTGCCGGTGTGTCGGCTGTCGATGCCGAAGGCGGGGTGCCCGAGGTGGTTCTCGATCTTGATGCCCGCGCGCCACTCGGGCAGGACCGTGGTGTGGGAGAACGTCGCGCGGACGACGAGG